>JAHZJA010000428.1 GCA_022601155.1 Deltaproteobacteria bacterium
ATGGCCTGCGTGCAGCCGCCGAGCTCGACGCAACCCTCGCGGTCTGGCCCGACGGCAGTACTCTTCGTGGCGTGCGAGCGCGGGCGGGTGCCCTGTCCGTACTCGCGGTGCACGACGACGACGGTGAGTTCGATGTCGAGCAGATCACCTTGCCGCGCTCGCTCACCGAAGCCGAGCGTCGAGCACTGACCGAGGCGGGCGGACGCATTTCGTCGCTGTCGGCTCCCGCCGTGGCGGGTGTGCGCTCGATCGATGTCGAAGGACGGACCGCCCGCATTCGTCGTGATGCGGTGCCCGGCCAGCCTCTGGCCGCCACGCTCACCGACGAGCCGCGTGCACTCGAACAAGCCCTGGCCATCATCACGCCGCTGGCGCAGGGACTGACGGCTGCGCACGAGGCAGGGGTGGTCCATGGCGCCATCCGACCCGAGCTGGTGAGCATGGCGCCTGGCGGCGCGGTGCTGCGTGGTTTGGGCTTGGCTGCGCTGCAGTGCCCCACGCTGCGCGACGCGGCGGTCGGTCGCGTTGCCCCCGAGCGTCTCGCCGGAGCGGGCCCCACCGCCAAGAGCGATGCCTACGCCCTCGCCGCGCTGCTGTATCGGCTGATCACCGGGCGCAACCCCACGGGTGCGGTGGTGCGTCCCAGCGAGCTCGAGCTCGATGCCCGTCTGGACACCCTGTTCGCCGAAGCTCTGCACCCCGACGCCGTCTCGCGCCTGGATGTCGCCGCCGTGCTCGCGGGCGCCGAGTCGGTCGCATCGACGCCGGGTGAGGTAGTGGCGGTCGAGTCGGGGATCTCGCAGCTCATCACGCTGCCCGACGATGTCGACGATCTCGATGCGTGGGCGGCGATCCTCGATCGCAAGCCCACCCACCGTGAGGCCGGGGATGCCATCACCCGCATCGAGGCCGAGGCGCGCCGTGGCGAGCGCTGGGACCGAGTGGCCGAGGTCCTGAACCTGCGGGCCAAGCACACCCAGGTGCAGCAACGCCGCGTCGAGCTTCGCCAAGAGCTGGTAGAGACCTACGAGAAGAAGCTCGAAGCTCCGGCCAGTGCCTTCCGCGAGGTGCAAAACCTGCTCGAAGAAGTGCCGATCGCCGAGCAGATCACCTTGGTCGCCGAGCTGCGGCGCCTGGCCGAGATCACCGGTCAGTGGGGTCCGCTGGCCGACAGCCTGGAGATCGTGGCCAACCGTGCGCCCGATGTGGGCGATCAGGCGCGGCTGTACACCGGGTTGGGCCGCGTGTTTTCCGAGCGGCTGGGTGCGGCCGACCGGGCGCTGATCTCGTACGAACGCGCGATCGAGCTGGATGCCAACGCCTCCAACCTGTCCGCCGTGGCGCCGCTGTATCGCAAGGCCGGCCAGTTTGCCGAGCTGGCCGGGACCCTGCTCAACCTCGCCGACCACCAAGAGGGCGAGCAGCGGGCAAAGAGCCTGCGCGAGGCTGCGACCGTGCTCCACGACGAGCTCGAAGATGCCGAGGGCTCCTTCGCCACGCTGCGCGCGGCGCTCGAAGAGGAGCCCGGGCACGCCGGGGCGCTGGAGCAGGCCGAGGGCTTTGCACGGGAGCTCGAAGACTGGGAGAGCCTGGTCGACCTGCTCGACAAGCGGGCATCGGCGTCGCTCGACGACGCCACCGTTCGCGAGCTACGGACCGAGGCCGCCGAGCTGTCGGCAACCGAGCTCGCGCAGCCGCAGACGGCGATCGAGCAGCTCGACAAGATCCTCGCTCGCGAGCCCGACCACGGGCCGACCCTCGAGCGCCGGGTGCAGCTGCTGCGTCCGCTCGCCGAGCAGGACCCGACGCACCGGACCACGCTGATCGACGCGCTCGATCGCATGGCCGCGGCCACTGCCTCGCGTCCGGAAGACGGAGCAGCGTTGTGGGCCGAGCAAGCCGCGTTGCTCGACGCCGAGGCCGACGGCAAGGCGCGGGCCGCCGCCGCGCGTGAGAAGGTGATCGAAGCGCTGGGCACCGAGCACGAGCTGTCGCGCGAGGCCGCCGAGTCGCTGGAGCGCTGGTATCGGCGCGATGGCCAGCACGATGCTTTGGTGGCGTTGCTCACCAAGGTGGGGCAGTCCGAGGACGGCGCCGCGCAGGTCCGGGTCGACGCGTGGAGCAAGATCTGGGAGCTGCGCAAGCCCGGCGGACCCGCCGAAGACGAAGAGTCGACCGTCGAGGCCCTCGAAGCGCTGGCGGCTCTCGATCCCGAGGATCACCGCTGGCGCGACGCCCTGCTCGAGCGCTACCTGGCTCGCGAGCAGTTCGACAAGGCCGGCCCGCTGATTCGGGCGCAGGTCTACGACGACGACATCGATCCCAAGCGCAAGGCCGCGCTGCTGTGGCGCGGCGGTCAGCTGCGTGAGCAGCTGGGCAAGGCCGAGGGGGCCGTCGAGGCCCTGGAGGAAGCCGTTCAGCTCGACCCCGAGCTGCACGACGCATGGCTCGCGCTGCGCGACCTGTACCGACAGCGCGAGCAGCCGCTCAAGGCCATCGAGGCCCAGGTCTCGGCTGCGCGCGCCCACCCGTCGCGGGCCGAGCGGGCGACGCTGACCTTCGATGCCGCCACGACGTATCTCGACAAGCTCGGTCAGCCCGATGCGGGCCTGGCCTTGCTCGAGGAGCTGGTCGAGTTCGATCCCGATCATCGTGCCGCCAACGGCAAGCTGGTCGAGCGCCTGGTGAGCGACGGCGCCCTCGTGCGTGCATGGCCGTTCGCCAAGACGTGGGTTGCCCAGGTTCGGGCTCAGGCCGCCGACGACAAGGCACTCAACGTCCGTGCCCTTTCGATCGCGGGCCGCTGTGCCCTGGCGGCGGAAGAGCCCGATCGTGCGCGCGAGTACCTGGAGAAGGCACGCAACTTCGACGCCACCAACCTCGATGTCTTGCGACTGCTCGGTGAGCTCGATCTCGATGCCGAGCGCTGGGAGGAAGCGCTGCGCAGCTACCAATCGGTGGTGCTCGGCGCGGCCGACGGCATGGCGCCCTCGGAGCTGTCGGAGATCTACCTGCGCATGGCCGATGCGCGCTTGGGCATGAAGGAGCGCCCCAAGGCGATCCAGCTGGTCGAGCGTGCCCTCGATATCGACGCCGATCAGCAGGCCGCGATCGACAAGCTCGTCGACCTCGCCGACAACCCGGCCGAGCGGGTCAAGGCCAAGCTCCGGATGGCCGAGCTGCTGGCTCGCCGCGAAGATCGTCGCGAGGGTGACGAGCGTACGCAGGTGCAGCGCGAGCGCATCGATCTGCTGCTCGAGATCGCCAACGCCCAGGCCAAGGACCTCGAGTCGCCCCAAGACGCGGCCCGAACCCTGGAGTCGATCCTGGGGATGGAGCCCGACGATCCGGCCGTGCTCCACCGTCTGCTCGAGACATTCACCCAGGCCGGACGCTGGCGTGATGCGACCCGGGTGCTCGACCTGCTGGCGGCCGGGCAAGACAGCGGTGCGATGCGGGCCAAGTACCTGTATGCGGGCGCTGCCATCTTCCGGGATCAGCTCGAGGACGCCGACTCCTACGGGGCGTGGGCGCTGCGGGTGCTGGAGGCCGATCCGAGCCACGAAAAGGCCGCGCGTGGCTACGCCGACCTGCTCGAGCGCAAGGAGTCGTGGAAGGATCTGGCCAAGTTCCTGCGCGGACGCCTCAAGTCGCTGCCCAAGGACGCCTCCAACGACGATCGGATCGCGCTATTCGTCCGCTTGGGCGAGGTCTACGAGGAGCAGCTGGGCGATTCCAAGACGGCGCTGGCCGCCTACAGCCAGGCTGTTCGCTTCGCACCCTCTAGCGCCGACAACACGCCCGAGGTTCGCGGGCGCCGGGCCAAGATCATGAGCTTGGCGCTGTCGCTCGGTGACGACGAGCTCGACAAGGCGATCGTCCAGGGTCACGCCCTCATCGCGGGCGATCCCATGGAGTTCGAGATCTATCACCGCCTCGTCGAGCTGTACGAGCGTCGCAACAACGCGGACCGTGCGACGGCGCTGTCGAGGACGCTGGCGTTCCTCAAGCAAGCCAACGATCACGAGCAAGCCATGGCCGATGCTGCGAGCGAGGCAGAGGCGCAGATCCGCAGCGTGGTCAATCGAGAGCAGTGGCGCAAGGCCCTGTACCACCCGCAGCAAGACGCTCGGCTCACCGAGATCTTCGCGATCGTGTGGCCCATGGTCGCGGCCCGCGAGGGGCACACCCATGCCCATCACTCGCTCACCCGAGACGAGCGCGCCAAGCTCAGCCTCAAGTCGTCCGATCCTCTCGCGCGGTACCTCGCCTATGCCGCCCAGATCTTCGATGTTCCCGTGCCCGACTACTTCCCGCGCCCCAAGGAGACCGGGGGCCTGCGGATCGATGCCCTGTGCGAGGGCGAGGGCGACACGCGTCGGGTGTTCCCCACCGTGATCGCCGGCCGTGACACCCTTCGCGACGAGAGCGAGGCCGGGCTCAAGTTCCGGGCCGCGGGTGCGGTTGCCCGGGTGCGTCCCGGTCATCTGCTCGCCTCCGTTCTGCCCTCGGCGGCCAGCCTGCGCCACGTGTTCTATGGGGCTGCGTCGTTGTCGGGTATCGAGGTTCCACCCGACTCCGCTGAAGAGTCCGGGCGTCTGGCCAAGCACCTGCAGCGCTTCGTCAGCCCCGGACAGGTCGACCAGCTCGGCGCGCTCGCGAAGAAGGTGCTCGACAAGGGCGACCCGGACATCAAGGGCTGGGTCCAGGGGGTGGCGTTCACGTCTGGGCGTGCCGGGTTCGTGCTGTGCGACAGCATCGACTCCGCCGCGCGCGTGCTCACCCAGCAGGGCGACGAGGGCATGGCGGTGCCGTTCAAGGATCGCATCCGCGACCTGGTCGCCTACAGCGTGAGCCTGAACTACCTCAAGCTCCGCAAGGCGCTCGGGCTGACGCGATAGCTCGGCACGGGCGTTTACCCGCAGGAGGACCGCATCGACTCATGGTGCGGTCCTCGGTTGGCCACGGCGCTGCAAAGTGCCCTGCAAACGCGTGGGCGCGGGTTGATCGGTGAACCAAGACGCCACGGACGAGCACGGAGGGGGTCTTCAAGGGTCGCCAAGGCGCTACGAACCGTAGCGAGGGGTGGGCGGACGAGCGCGAACGCGGTCTCGGCAGGCAAAACGAACGCGCTTCGAAGCGCTATGGAAGGGAAGCATGGGCGACCGGTTCGAGCTTGCTCGAGGCGCGGCCAAGCGGGTGGCGTCAGTGGATCGAGACGATATGCCGGGCGCTGCGTGTCAACGTCGGGACAGTCGGTTGCGGCGCCGCTGTCGACGTTGCGCCTTGCGATAGTCGCGCTCGATCCGACGCTCCTGTCGACGGCTGGCGTGGACGGAGAGTTGGTCCGGTAGTTCTCCCATCAGCACTTCGCCCTCGTACGGTCCGTCGCCCCATTGCTGCAGCGGGCAGCCCTCCTCGGCAGGCTCCGCGGTCACCAGATCATCGAGCCCGTCGAGGTCGGTTTCGAGGTCGAGGTCGGTTCCGTCGATCATCTCTTCGTCTTCCACCATCACCTCGATGACCGGCTGCTCGATGACCGTGGGCTCGTCGATCACCTCGGTATCGTCCACCTCCATGCAGGGGATCGTGTAGCCAGCCGCATCGGAGCACGACGGGCCGTCGGGGATCTCCATGTCGGCGGCCTCGAGGTGTCCGGTGCAGGCTGCCATCAAACCGATCACCGTCAGCATCACCGGCCCGGCCACGCGGGGTGTTGGCGGTCGGAACCGAAGCGTGCCGTCTCGGCCGACGCGATAGCGCAGACACGGTCGCTGGCCACGGTGCTGGAGGAGGAAGTAACGCGCCTCCACCCGCGTCATCGCGGAGAGATCGTGGACGGTCTTGTCGCACCGCTCGCACCGACGATGGGCGCGGGTGCCCTGCATCGATGCGAAGCTCTCCTGGCAGGGATGGGCGATCGGAAGACTTCGGCGGTGCATGGGGCGTTGGTCCCTCTGCCGCCGAACGCCTCCTGCGGGACATCCCTTACGGTTCTCATCGCGACCGCTCACGCGGCGGCAGTGGTCTCTTTTTGGCTGCCGCTACGGCTCACCGAACTCGATCGCGACCAGCTCGCCCGACTGCCCGTCGATCCAGGCCGTGTCGTGCGCGTCGGTCACCGACCACCGTTGGGAATCCCTGTCCCACTGCGCGCTCTGGGGCGTGTGTTCCAGATAGGAAGCGGCCTCTGCGCCGGCCTGGCTCGCGGTCAATTCAGGTGAATTCGGGCCTGTAGCGCGCGTCGTGGGCCCCGCGAACAACGCGACGCCCGCGGTCGCTACGCCAAGCGCCATGAGCTCGATCTGGCAGCGTTTCATGAATGCCATCATGGTGTCACCCCAGCGTAACATAAGATCGCGAGATCATCGTGTCACGAGTTCTGGAGATTCGGCCCGACCATTCGGCGTGCCGTCTCCGTCTGGCCCGACATCTTGTCGCGCGGGTTTGGGCATTGGCGCGCAAACCCCTGAGAACTCGGTACGGGAGGCCCGTCTGTTCGCACGTGGTACGACGCTTGCTGGATCGATTCCCGATGTCGGTTCGCCGCACGCTCGTTGTCTTGTCGTTGGCCTCGCTCATCGCGGGATGCGACGGGGCTGCGGAGGCATCCGAGGACGACGCCCGGAGCTCCGTGGCCAGCGCTCCAGCGGCCGAGCCCGTCACACCGGGAGCCGAACCGGGCGCCGCGGCGCCGGCTGATGGCTCTGTCCCCGCGCCTGGCCATGTCGCCGTGCAGCCTGGAGCGCCGCCAAGCTCGGCTCAGGCCGAACCGGTTCCTCGCGTCGCTTGGCCCCCCACCGCATTGTCGCTCGGGCTGCTGGCCACCATGGATGCTCAGGATCTCGCCCAGTCGCGCGCCACCATTCGCGACGAACGCAGCGGCGTGATCTCCAGCTACCGCCCGGGCGATCACATCCGGCCCGACGTCGAAGTCCTCGCCGTCGACAACGGTGTCGTCGAGCTGTCGAACGCGGGCGAGGTCGAATACCTCAGCATCTCGACCGTGCCGGTCGAGCTGTCTGCCGACGATGTGTTCTACCCCGATCTCGTCGATCACCTGCATCTGTCGACCTCCATGGGCGATGGTGTCGTCATGCCGCCCGGGCCCGACTACACCCTCAAGGCCGAGGCCTACTCCTGGGGGACGCCCCGCAGCATTGCGCTGCTCCGCGATGCGATCCGTAACTACGCGCGCGGCCGCCAGGCGCCCCCCGTGCACATCGGCGACATCAGCCGGCGGGGTGGGGGACCGTTTCCCCCGCACCTCAGTCACCACGAAGGCCGCGACGTCGACATCGCCTACGTGCTGCACAACCCCGATGCTCGGTTCGGCGTTGCCACCGAGCGCACCCTCGATCGCCCTCGGACCTGGGCCCTGCTCCAGGCTCTACTCGACAGCAACGCCGTCGCCTACGTCTTCGTCGACTATGACGTCCAGCGACTGCTCTACGAACACGCCCAGCTCGAGGGCGTCGACGACGTGACGCTGGAGAAGCTCTTTCAGTTCCCGTATGGCCGTCGGGCCTCACGGGGCATGATCCGGCACTGGAAGGGTCATCGGGATCACTTTCACGTTCGGTTCGAGCAGTGAGCCGCGGCGTACGAAGCACGGAGCTGCTGCATACACAGATCGAGCAGACGTGAGGGGTACGGAGCGGACGCGTACACCCGAATGAGATCCCGACGGGTGAGCAGACGCCAGAGCACGGAGCGGACGCGTACAGACGAAGGAGATGCGAACGGTCGCGGAGCGGACGCGAGGGGGACGGTGCGGACGCGTGCAAAGACGATTTCAGATGTGCACGAGAGCAGCACAGACGCGACGAACGAACGCTGCCGTTCACGAGGTTCCTGTGGTGCTGGTACGGCGCGGCGGCGTCGGGACGTGCGACCGTCAGTGCGTCCGCGCTTGCTGGTCGACGAACAAGCTCACCTGATCGTCTTCTGCCAGCCGTCGAAGCGCGAGCACTTGCCCTGGCCCTGCTGCCGCGGCCAGCTGTGGCGATGACGTCGTCAAGATCCACTGGACCCCGAGCAACGCCGCCCTCAAGGTTGGGATGAGCTCCGCCAACACGTGAGTGTCTTGGTGCAGCCCGGCATCGTCGATCGCCACCACGCCTTCGGCGGCACGGGGATCGGAGCCGGGGTACGCCGCCCACAGCGTCTTGATGGTGATCGCGACGTAGGCGATCAGGTGCCGTGTTCGGGTGGGGAGGGCATCGAAGCTGAGGCTACGGCCACCTGGGCTCGCGAATCGCGGCTCGAACGTCTGTGGGTCCAGCCCCTCGTAGCGAAACCCCGACAGCCGGACGACCTCGTCGATCGTCTCCAGCATCGCCGTACCCAGCCGTCGCGGATCGACCGTCGCACGACCTCGGTGCTCGTGCTGCGAGCCTCTGCTCGACACCAACGCCGAAGCGATCGCGGCGTAGGCCAGTGCTTGTTTCGTCTCACGGGTCAGGTCCGCGCTGCTGGCCTGATCCAGCGCCGTCGTGGCCCGGACGTCGTAGCGGATCACGTTGCGCGCGGGGGCATGCAAGGACACCGCTTGTCGCGAAAACCATCGATTCGCCGGGAACACCAGGAACACGAAGCCACCCTTGTCCCGCGCACGTCGGTCGAACAGGGCTTGCTCGCGTCGTTGGACCACCGCCGCTTCGTCGGTCGGGGTTCCCCCCGGCGTGGCCACCATCAGCGGATGGGGTCGCGCCGGTTCGTCCTCACCCAGATGCCAGGCGCACTGGATCTGTGGAGGACCTTCGTCGGTCGGGCACAGCGTCGACGCCAACGTCGCGTGGCCCGGTCTGGTGCAGGCGAGTGCTTGGAGCAATGCCGTCTTGCCGACCCCGGCCCCGCCGTGCACGATCGTCACTGGCCGTGGCTCGCCGTGCTGGTCGCAAAAGTCGGCCTCCAGCCGCCCGAACGGCGCTACGCCGTGCAGCCGTGCGTGGGCGAGGTGCATGCGGCAATGGTAGCAGGCGCGCTCCAGCGCTCTGCCTTGTCCCCGCGCACTGCCGTTTGAGAGACTTCGCGCCATGAGTCATGGGAAATCTGGCCAGGGACCCACGCCACCGGGCTGGTCGCACCTCGTTCCCGAAGACTCGGGCGCGGGACCTGTTCCAGCTCCGGCCGCAGGCGCAGCGCCTGTTGCCGGCGTCGGGCAATCGGTTGGCCATCCGCCTCACCCGGGCTATCCCCCTCAGGCTGGTGTCGCGCCACCACCGGGTGCCGTTGCACCGCCCGCGGCCCATCCCGGAGTTGCGCCGGGTCCTGCCGGACACGTCGCCCCCGCACCGCATCCTGGTGCAGCGCATGCTCCTCATCCGGCCGCGCCCCATTCGCACCCTGGGGTTGCAGCCCCCGTCGCAGCCCCGCCCGCCTACCCGCCGCACGCCCAAGCGCCTCATCACGCACCCTACGGGAATCCTGCGGCCGGTCACCCGGTTGCGCCGTCAGCCGCGGGAATTCCCGCCGCGGCCCCGCCGGGCGCCCCCCACTCGCCCGGACACTCAGCCGGCTCCCCGCCGGGTTACGCTGGCGGAGCTCCCGGCGGCGTCGTTCCGTCCATGTCGCAGCAACCGGGTGGAGGCCCCATGCAACCGCAGTCCCCGAACCCTCAGCAGCCCGCACGCCCTCCCGCCCACGCTCAGCCTCCCGCTGGGTCTACCGCTGGTCCGCACAGTGATGTCCTGTACGAAGGCATTGCTCGTCACAGCGCCTCGCTTGGAGGCTACATCCGCTGGACCTTCGTCCTCATTGCCGGCACCACCATCGGCATCCTGCTCCAGCAGATCGAGTTCTTTGCCAGCTGGCCGCTGTGGCTCATCGGCTTGCTCGCTCTACCCGGCATGTTGCTCGTGTTCCTGCGCCACACCACCACGCGCTACAAGATCACGCTCCGCCGCGTCGAGTACGAAAAGGGCATCATCACCAAGAACGTCGAGAGCCTCGAGCTGTGGCGTGTCCTCGATGTCCGCTACACGCAGAGCCTCGTCGACCGGATGACCGGCAACGGCCGCATCACTCTCATCGCCACCGACCAGAGCGATCCCGAGCTGCTCCTGTACGGATTGCCCGAGCACCGCAAGCTGTTCGAGCAGCTGCGCGATGCCGTCCAGGCCGCCCGCCAGACCAGCCGACCCATGGAGCTCGTCGGCCAGGAGGGTTTCGCCGAGAACATGGGCGGCGGAGCGTGGGACGGCTGACCGCGAGAAGGTCCATCGGCGCAGTCGGGCCGACGTAGCTCTCTGTTTTTTCACCGATTTTTTCGGGTCGCCTGAGCGCTGCGATTCACCCTTGACACCAGCACCTGCGGCACGGCAAAACCCCCGCCAAGACGCCATTTCGATGGTGCTAGGGACGGTAGTTAAGTTGGTTATAACGCCGGCCTGTCACGCCGGAGGTCGCGGGTTCGAGCCCCGTCCGTCCCGCCAACCGAGCCCCGAAGAGATCGAAGCGATCTCCCCGGGGCTCGAAAAATTCTGGCGGCAGCGCGTTTTTCGTTCGGTTCTCTGTCG
>JAHZJA010000429.1 GCA_022601155.1 Deltaproteobacteria bacterium
AAGGTCCTGCACGACTCGCACGCCCGCGACGAAGCGGCAGCGGCTCGGTTTGCCCAAGAGGCCCAGCTGCTGGAGGGCCTGAGCCACGAGAACCTGGTGCGGGTCTACGGCCACGTGACCATCGAGGGCGCACGGGTACTGCTGATGGAGCTGGTGGAAGGCCCCACGCTGGCCGACCGCGTCGCCCGCGAGGCTCCCATGACGCCCGAGTCGGTGCGGTCGGTGGGGCGAGGCATCGCGGCGGGCCTCGCCCACGCGCATGGGGCGGGCATCGTGCACCGCGACCTCAAGCCGTCCAACGTGCTGCTGGCGGGGGGCCAGATCCCCAAGATCGCCGACTTTGGGATGGCCCGGGCCAGCTCGCTGGCGGGTGTGGACCCCGGGGCCCTCACCGTGCTCGGCACGCCCGACTACATGGCGCCCGAGTGTCTCGATCCGCTGGCCGTCGATGCCCGCGCCGATCTCTACGCGCTGGGCTGCATCTTGTTCGAGATGCTCACGGGACACCCGCCGTTTGCTGCGGCGACCCCGTTGGGAATCCTCGAAGCGCATCGCGACGCTCCGATCCCCGCGCTGCCACCACGCGTGCCCGCGGCGCTGGGCACCCTGGTGACCTCGCTGCTCGCCAAGGCGCCGGGCGATCGACCCCAGGCAGCCGAGGCGGTGGCCGACGCCCTCGAAGCCATGGACACGGGTGCGTTGGCCCTGCAGCCTGCCGCCGGCAGTGCCGTGGCGGTGGGTCCCCGCGATCGCTGTGTCAGCTGTGGTGCCCCGTTGGTGGTTGCGCTCGGCGTGTGCACCGACTGTGGCCACGAGATCGCCCACATCGTCGCGGGCGACCACACCGTGTTGGTGACGGGCCCCGGCAAGCCCGGCGACAAGCTCGACGCCACGCTGCGCGAGCGCCTGCGGCGATGGCTGGAGGAGACCCCGAGCCTGGGCCTGGTTCCGCGGGCCAACCTCACCGCCAAGATCCCGCGCGTACCCTTTGCCCTGACCGGACGCGTCTCGGCGCGCAGCGGGGAGACCATCGCCCGCGCGCTGAAACGGCTGGGCATGGAGGCCTCGGTCGTCCAGGGCGGACCGCTCTCGTCCAAGCCGATGCGGGCCAAGTCCAAGACCTTGGTCGGCCGGGCGGCGATCATCGTGCTCAGCTGCACGGGCGGGCTTTGGAACACGGGGTGGATCGCCGGGTTCTTGGCCGGGGGTCTGGTGATCGCGACAGGCACGATGCTGGTCGGGGCCAACCGCCGGGTGACCCGCGATGCCCGGGCCACCGAGCGGGCGCTTCCCGACGCCGTCGCCGAGGCCCTCGACCGCGCGCGTCAGGGTCTGCCTGCGATCACGGAGCGACGTCATCGCCAGGGTCTTCGCGGGGTGCTGACCCGCGTGGTCGACCTTGCCCGCGACGTCCCGCCCGACGATCCGGATGCCGCCGACGAGCTGGCCCGAGCCGCCGACGCTGCGCTCGTCGCCGCGGGCAGACTCGACGCACTCGATCGCCAGCTGGCCTCGCTCGATCGCGACGCGGCCAGCCAAGACGCCCGCGACGTGCTCCACGACCGCGACACCTGGGCGTCGCGGCTGCTTTCGCTCACCGCCACGCTCGACACCCTGGCCATGCGCAAGGCCGCGGCCGGGGCTCGCCAGGGCCAGGCGGACGACGACCAACGGCTCGAGCGGTTGCGGACCCAGGTCGAGGCGCTCGAGGAGGTCCAAGCCCCATGAGCTCGCTGCCCCAACAGCTCGGCCTCGAGGTCGTGGAGGGCCCTTGGCGCATCGGCTCCGAGATGCGGTGGCGCGTGCAGCATCCACAGGGCCCCGCCGTACTCGGACAGCTGCTCCCCGAGCTGGCCCACGACGCCTCGTTGCGGCGTCGCTACGTCCGTGACGTGGAGCGGCTGTGCTCGCTGGGTGACGCGGGGGTTGCCCGGGTTCGGGCGACGGGTCCACAGCCCGACCCTCGCGACCCCGGTGCCCCCCCGCCCTGGCGCCTGCGCGACGACCCGCCGGGCGAGACCCTCGAGGCGTGGCTCGCTCGGCGTGCCCCGGCTCCCGTGGACGAGGTCTCGGCTCTGGTCGCGATGGTCGCCGCCCGCGTGCAGCAGCTCAATGCCACCGGTGCCGTGCTCCGCGACCTCAACCCACGGGTCATCGTCCTCGCCGACACGGACGCGTGGCTCACCGATGTCGGGCTCGCCCGGGTCGACGTGCTGTCCACCCGCACGGCCGCCAGCCTCGTCCTCGAGGGCTCGCCCTACACCGCGCCCGAGCTACTGGCACGGACCATCGTGGACCAACGCGCCGACGTCTATGGGCTCGGGGTCGTGCTGTTTCGTGCCCTCACCGGGCAGCTCCCCCACGGCGATGCATCGTCGTTGCTGCGCCCCCCCGGGCCTCCACCGCGCGTACGCACGCTGCGACCCGACACTCCCGCCGGACTCGACGAGCTTGTGGCACGCTGCTTGGCCGAGGACCCGGCCGCACGCCCCGGCAGCGCGGCCGAGCTGGCGGACATGCTGCTGGGTCGACTGGCGCTGCCCGATCAAGGGCCGCGGGTCCCCTGCCAGGCCTGCGGCACCGCGCTACGCCCCGGCCAGCGGCTGTGCACGCACTGCGGCAAGCTGGCGGTGCAGTTCACCCCCGCCCGCGAAGGCGAGCCGAGTTTCGGCGTCGAGCTGACGAAGATCGACGAGAAGGTGGAGTCGCGACGGCAGCTCGAGGACATCCTCGGCGCGGTGGGACAGGGCCCGCTGCCCGCCCTCAACTTCCTGGTGGGCGACGCCCGCATGTACTCCAAGGAGGAGCGCAAGCGGCTCACCACACTGCCCGCCAAGCTCGTCGCCGGCCTGTCCAAGTCCAGTGCCGCCAGTCTCAGTCAAAGGCTGCGCGCAGCCGGCCTCCAGAGCCGGATCCGACAGCAACCCAAGCGTGGGCGCGACACCCTGGGCACGGCGGAAAAACGCAAGCTGTTCGGCATTGGTAGCCTGGGCACCGTCCTTGCCGTGGGCGTCGCGGTCGCCGGGGGCGGCAGCATGGGGGCCCTGTTTGCCGCGGGTCTGTTGGCCGTGATCACGCTCGGCGTGGTCTTTGGCATCGCCCACCATCACCGCACGCGCAACGCCGTCAAGCCTGCCCTGGTGCCGCTGCGCACCGCGGCCGCGGCACTGCCGGCTTCCGATCCCCTCGTCGCTCGACTGTCCGCGTTGCTTCGAGATGATCCGCCCGCCGATCTCCGCGAGCAAGTGGGGGAGCTGGCCGTGGCGGTGCAGCGACTGGTCGATCACCGAGCACGTCACGCGGCCGAGGCCCAGGAGATCGACGTGGTCACGGCACCCGTGTCCGAGCTGGTGCGGCTGGTAGAGGCCCAGGTTCAGGCGATCGTCCGCATCGATGGCGAGCTGGCCGGGCTCAACGAGGGCGCCCTGGTCCGAGCTCTCGCCGCCGCCGATGCTCGCAACGAACCCGAGGCCACGCGGCAACGACACCTGGATGGACTCGACCGACTGCGCACCCTCGAAGAGTCCCGCGCGCGGCGGTTCCATCGACTCCTCGAAGCCACCCGCCTGGCTCGACGATCGGTCGAGCTGGGGCTGGCGGTGCGGGACGGACAGCTCGATCACGACGCCGAGGTGGCGCTGGCGCTGGCCACGTTGCAGCAAGAGCTCGGGCACGAGGCACTGCCGCCACAGCCCGACGACGCCGTGGCCGCGCTGCCACCCGCGGCCGATCCCAGCCCCGGTTCAGCACCGGGTTGAGCCCGCCTGCGACTGGCCTGCGCCCAGGTGCTGCTGCCGTCCGCGGCCGACCCCAGCCCCAGTTGAACATCGGGTTGAGCCCGCCTGTGATTGGCCTGCGCCAAGGTGCTGCTGCCGTCCGCGGCCGACCCCAGCCCCAGTTGAACATCGGGTTGAGCCCGCCTGTGACTGGCCTGCGCCAAGGTGCTGCTGCCGTCCGCGGCCAACCCCAGCCCCAGTTGAGCATCGGGTTGAGCCCGCCTGTGACTGGCCCGCGCCAAGGTGCTGCTGCCGCCCGCGACCGAGCTCACCCCCCTTGAGCATCGGGCACAGCGCGGGACTGGCCTTCGCCCAGGCGGCGCTGCCGTCCGCGGCGGCGCTCCTCGCCAGTTGAGCATCGGGTAGAGCCCGTGCGATCGGCCTTCGCCCAGGTGGTGATACCGCCCGCGACCGTGCTCACCCCCCGTTGAGCATCTGATAGGCCCGCGCGTGGCTGGCCTTCACGCTTCGGTTGCCCTCGTCGGACAACGCCACGGGAGCGGGCTGAGGCTGGGGCTGCCCCCCCGAGCTGGCCGAGCCCATGCCCTGCGGCTGCCGCCGGTCTTGCTTGGACTTGCCCTTGTCACGGTGCGTGACCTTGGGAGGCGGAGGCGGAGCCAGCCCCGGAAGGTTGGGCCGCAGCTCCACGAGGTCGTCGATGAGGCGAGCGAGCTCGGTATCGGGATTGTCCTTCGACAGCGCCTTCGCCCGTGCCACCGTCTGGTCGAGCTTGGCTCGCGCCGCCTTGACGTGCCCCGACCGCGCCAGCGAGACGACCTGGAGCGTGGCCGCAGCCGTGGTCGCACGCGTGGCTGCGAGCGCAACCTCCAGGTTGGCCCCCTGCTCGAACGCGTCGCGGTCGGCCGTCGCCTCCGCGGCCACGAAGGTGCGCCCTTGCTGATTGGTCTGCAGCCTGGCGTCGACGTAGTCGAGCACGCCATCGAGCAGTTCCACGGTGGCCCCGTCGCGGTGCTCCGTCACCGACAACCGCACGATGATCTGATGACTGGCGCCCTCGACCAAGTCGGGCAAGCCCACGGTCGTCGAGCGACCCGAGCGGCCGACCCCCATGCCCGGAACGTCGACGATCTCGACCCCCGGCCCGGGTGTGAGCGTGAGGATCGGATTGCGAGCGGCGAGCCTGTCGATCCGCAGCACCTCGTCCTGGAACACGGTCGCGACCGCGGCGGGCTCCTCGACGAAGTGAAAGCCGCCGCCCGACAGCTGCGCGACCTTGCCGAGCAGGTCCTCGTGGTACTCGAGCCCCAGCCCCAAGGTCGTGATCGGCATCGCGAGACTGCGCGCCTGTTGAGCGGCGCCAACGACCTGGCCCTGCTCGTTGGGAACGCCGTCGCTGAGCAACACGATGCGGTTGATCTGCTCGGCCTGGGGATAGCGCCCCACCTGCTGGATCCCCGCCTGCAGTCCACCCGCCAGATCGGTCGTCCCCCACGCTTTCATCGTCTCGATGGACGCCTGGATCCCGGGGCGAACCTCGGCATCGAGGACGGTGGCCGGCACCAGCACCTCGGGCGTCGACCCGAACGCCACCACCGACAGCACATCACCATCACGGAGGGTGTCGAGCATCGTCAACGCGGCCTGCCTCGCCTGGACGATCGCATCGCCGCGCATGGACGCCGAGGTATCGATGACCAGGCCCACATTGGCGCGCGGCCGCTCGCCTTCGACCGACGCGGGACTGTTGATCCGGATGCGGGCCAAGACCTCACCCGGAGCATCGGCGCGCACGTAGCGATTGGCGAGCTCGGAGATGAGCTCCAGCTCCACCGCGGGGACCGGCTCGGCGACAGTCGGACCCTCGACGGGCTCGGGGTTGACGGTGGGAGGCGCGTGCGCCTGGCCGCGTGTACAGGCGGGAAGCAACGCAGCGGCGACGACGAGCAACAGGGACAAGGTACGCATGGGCATGGGACCAGCCTTCGGGCCCCGAACGCTGGCCACCTGCAGCGGCTTACGGCGATCGTCACGACCCGCAGCCACTCAACGCACGAGTCGTCCCATCGAGCCTGGGCGGCGGGTCCCAACGGTTCGATTTTTTGATTGCTGGTTTTTTAGCACATGCTAGAAAACCAACACCCCACGGGAGGGTCTAACGAATATGGCTCGGAAACGTAAGCCCACGGCCGATCCGTTGTCGCGCCGAGAACGCCAGATCATGGACATCGTGTACGCCAAAGGCCGCGCCACCGCAGGACAAGTGCTGGCCGACCTACCCGATCCGCCTTCGAATTCCGCTGTCCGGGCGCTGCTCCGGGTGCTGGTCGACAAGGGGCACCTACAGCATGAGACCGAGGGCAAGAGCTACGTGTACCGGCCCACCCGCGACCGCGGGCAAGCCAGCGCGGCGGCCCTGTCTCATGTGGTGCAGACATTCTTCGAGGGGTCTGCGGTCAAGGCCGCGGCCGCGTTGCTCGATGCCAACCGCCAACAGCTCGCGTCCGACGAGCTGTTGGCCCTGGAGGCCCTGGTGGCCGCCGCTAAAGAGGAAGGACAATGACGATGTTCCACGGGATGGATACGCTACTTCCGCTGTCAGCGCTGCTCACCTGGCAAGCCAAGGCCGCCGCGGTGTTGCTGGTCACGCTCGCAGGAAGCTGGGCCCTGCGCCGCACCTCGGCTCGAGTCCGGCGCACGGTATGGGCCGCGGGGTTGTTGGGCGCGGTGCTCGTGCCCCTGGCGGGCATCTTGCTGGAGTCGACGGTGGGCGTGCCCGCCACCGCTTCCATCGAGCTGCCGTCGCTAGCCCTGGCCCTGGATGCCACCGCGGCCCCCACCACCGCCGCCAGTGCCTCGACGGCCAATACGGTCGCAGTCGCGCCCGCGGCTTCAGCTTCGGCTTGGGCTTCGATCCCATGGAGCGCGCTGGTGGTCGGGGTGTGGCTGCTCGGCACCATCGTCATGGTCGGCCACGTCGTGGTGGGCATGGTGGGCGGCTCGTCGCTGTGCCGTCGCACCACCGAGCCCTCGCCCCGGTTGGCCGCCCTGCATCGAGACGCCTGCCGCAACGTCGGGTACTGGCCTGCGCTTCGTCTGCACGCCCGTCCCACGGTCCCCATCGTGTTCGGCCTGCGACGCCCGATGATCGTGCTTCCCATGGAGGCGCAGCGGTGGAGCGACGACCGCGTGCGAGCCGTCTTGCTGCACGAGCTGGGGCATGTGGCACACCGCGATCCCGCCATGTATCCGCTGCTCGCCCTCATTCGTGCGCCGCTTTGGATCAACCCCTTGGCCTGGCTCGCCCTCGGGCGCTTCCACCGGGAGGCCGAGTTCGCGGCCGATGATGCTGCCGTGGGTGGCGGCATCCGACGGTCGAGCTACGCCGCCGAGCTGCTGGCTCTGGCCAAGATCCAACTGACCGTTCCACACCAGGCCATCCCGGCTCCTGGTCTCGGTCACCCCCAGCTCGGAGAGCGGATCCGCCGGGTGCTCTCCAGCCAGGTCACCTTGGTCACGCTGCGCCACATCGTCCCCGTGATGCTGGGTGCCGTGGGGGCGCTCGTTGCCGTCGCCCTCGTCCATACGCCGCATCCTCTGCCCGACCAGCTGGCGACCGATGTCCCGAACGCGTCCAATGCTTGGGTCACGCAGGACGACGGCCCTACCCTGCGGCTGCCCGTCGTCGCGGCCACCACCGCCACGACTGCACTGGGGTCCCGCTCTCGGATCACGCTGTCACGCGATGCCCTGGAGGTGCAGCTGGATGGCGTCCGAACCGACCTCCGGATCGCCCTGGAGCGGGGGCGGCTGCCGGCCTCGATGGTCGACAACCACCTCGTGGGCGCGCTGTACAACGCGCTCGAGCCCCATCCCCCCGAGCCCGACGACTCGCTGGTGCTGCTGGCCGACCCCAACGCCGACTGGGCTACGATCGTGGACATCTTGTACACGGCGGGTCGTGCTCAGCGTGCTCACTACGCCCTCGGTGTTCGCGTAGGCGACGAGATCCGGGCCATCGAAATTACGCCCCCGATGTTCTCGGCGCACACCTCCGTCGATCCGCACCCGATCCTCCAGGTCCAGTGGAGCAACGATGGCCGCGTCCTCGTGGAGGGACGCTACTCCCCGACGACGAACTCCGCTCAACTCGGGGCCCCCTGCGCCCTGCCCGTGGACGAGACCGAGACGCTCGCTGCCGTCGCCGTGGCGGCCTGCGAGTGGAGCCAAGGACGTCCCCTGCCGCTGTGGATCGTACCGGCGGCACAGACCCGACTCGGTGAAGTCGTGGACGTCATGGCCGCCATGCCACGACCTTGCGGGGGGCACATCGTGGTGACCTCCGGGGACCCCGGCACCGCTGAACGCGCTCCCACCTGCTCGGCTTCGACCTTCGTCGGCCCCTGACCAGCACGTGTCCGGCGGCCCGCCACGGGGCCAGTCCCAGCGCCCCCCGGTGAGACCACCGCGGGGGCGCTACGCTTGTTCAGGGGCCCCTCGTGCTATGTTGGCTGCCGATGGTGGAGCCGTCGCGGCCAACGGCGAACCGGTCTGGTGCAGGCCTCGTAGTGGTGTGCTGTGCGGGCGGCGACGCTGAAGCCCTCCAGCCCACACTCGACGCCCTCCGCGACGACGGGCACGAGATCGACAGCGTCGATCGCATCGACGAGGATCCCAAGCGGCTCATCGCCGTGATCGAGGCGCACGAGGGCGAGGGCCTGTACGTGCTGTGCCGCAGCCCCCGACTGGGGCGTGAGCGCGTCGAAGAACTCCGCGAGATTCTGCTCGCCCGCCACATCCCGTTCGCGCGCACGCTGACGGTCGCCGTGGGTGGTCGCGGTGGGCTGCTCGATCGCATTCGGTCGGGCCTGCGCCGTGCCAACGCCCGGGTGCGCTCCGGTGGTGGACGCCGGGCAGGTGCCTCCGACCGGCCATCGACACCGCGCGCCCGTACTGCGACCCCGCGCCCGACTCCCGCTGCCGCGCAGCCCAAGCCCGCCTCGACCGTGGACGAAGAGCCCACCAAGGTCGGCAAGCGGAGCGAGCTGTCCAGCCCCATCCCGGTGAACGAGCCTTCCTCGCCCGCGCCCCAGCGACCGCCGCTGACCACGGGCACGCGGTCCTCACCCCCCAAGCCACCGCCGGTACGCGCTCGGACCCTCACCCCACCGCCGTCGAGCACACAGCTGGAGTCGCCGCCGGCCTCGGTGCCCGCGGCCACCCCGAGCCCCACGCCACCGTCGAGCTCCGCCGATGCCCCACAGCCCGTCGCCGAGGCGCCGAGCCCGGCCACGCCTGCGGCCCCGGCCACGCCTTCTGTCCCCGCCACGCCCGCGACTCAGGCCACGCCTTCTGTCCCCGCCACGCCCGCGACTCAGGCCACGCCTTCCGCCCCCGCCACGCCCGCGACTCAGGCCCCGGCTCAGGCTGGGATCTCGATGGTCGAGGAGCTCGACCCCGACCTGCTCACCGACGATCCCAGTGCATCGCTGACCGGCGCTGCGATCTCGATGTCGGATCTCGATCTGTCGGATCTCGACGACGACCCGGTGGAGGTACCGCCCCCGCTGGACACCACTGCCGTGGGCACCCCCCCGCCGATGATCACGGGGGAGACCATGATCGGCCCCGCCCCGGCCGGTATCACGGGCGACACCATGGTCGGCGAGGTGCTGCCCGACGAGCTCCGCAAGGCGGCCGAGGCTGCCGCAGCCGCCTGGTCGGTCGACGCACCGACCAAGCGTCGGGTGGGCTCCACGCCCAGCCCGGCCCCGTCCTCGACGGATGCCGATGAGCCATCGACCACCCCCATGCCGCGACTGCAGCGGCCGCAGGTGCACGCGGGCGGCACCGCACCTCCAGTGCTACCGGGCCAGCCCTCCTCGGGCCCACCCAACGCGGTCGAAGGCGCCGCGAGTGCGCCCATCACCACCCCGCGGACCTCGCCCGTGGCCGCCATCAACGCAGCCACCCCGCCCCCACTGCCCGCGGTCGGGATGGCTCCCCCTGCCACCCCTCCGCTGCCCGCGGCCGGGCCCTCGCTCGCGCCCGGAAGCTCGGTCGCCCACGGAGCCGTCTCCCTCGCCCCCCCGCGCAACACCCTGCCGATCGTGCTGGGCGTGGTGGCCCTGGGTCTGCTCGGCCTGGTGATCACGCTCGCGGTGTGGCCCTCCGACGATCCGAATGACGAGGTCGCAGCATCACCCGCGACCCCCACCCCGACCGAGCCCACCCAGACCCCCAAGCCCGTCGAGCCCCCGACCGTGACCGACGAGCCACCGCCGCCGCCACCGACCTACGCGGTGGTCGAGGCGTTGCGCACCCGACAGGTTCGGGCCCTCGATGTGCTGCTCATCGCGAGCGAATTTTCCAAGCCCGGTGACTTTGTGGCCGCCTCCTCGTACTGCAGTGGGCTCGAGGTCGAAGGCTTGGCCGGCTGGCGATTGCCCCGGGTCGGCGAGCTCACCTCGCTCGATCAGGCCGAGATGATCGATCGCGGCTACTACTGGTCGAGCACCGCTGCCGACACCTTCGGCGATGCCCACTTCGCCTGGAACGAGCGCCGCAATCGCGCCGAGCCCCACGAGTCCAATGCCGTGGCGGTGTGTGTGCGCGGTGAGGCGGGTGGCTCGTGAGCGACGACCCGGCTCAGCAAGCAGCACCCCCCTCCACCGGTTCCCGAGGCAAGACCAAGGGCAAGACCAGCCGTCCCCGTGGGCTGCGGCTGATGGTGTTCGACCGCAACTGTCGCGGCAAGACGGCCCGCCCCGGGCTCTCCCACGCATGGTGGGCCGGCGCCAAGCTCTACCGTTCGCTGGGCCGACTGGACGCCTACCGCGGTGTCGACAGCTGGGAAGAAGCGCTCGACTACCTCGCACAGTTTCGCCCCGAGCTTCCGCTCGCCGAGGTCCAGTACTGGGGACACGGCAAGTGGGGCGGGGCTCGGGTGCAATCGCAACACCTAGACTCGAGTGCCTTGGTCCACGGTCACCCGCTGCGGTCGCGGCTGGCCGCCGTCGCCGATCGCATGCTGCCCAACGCGCAGTCGCTGTGGTGGTTCCGTACCTGCGAGACGTTCGGCGCCCGCCCCGGTCACCGGTTTGCCGCCGAGCTGTCCGATTTCCTGCAGTCCCGCGTCGCGGGGCACACCTACATCATCGGGCACATCCAGAGCGGCCTGCACACCTTGATGCCCGGACAGCAACCCCAGTGGTCCGACGAAGAAGGACTGCGCGCGGGCTCACCCGACAACCCGCAGCGGGCGTGGTGGTCGAAGTGGAAGGCGCCCAACACGATTACCTGCCTGCGGGGCACGATCCCCGAGGGTTACTAGGGAGGCGGACCGCTCGGTCTGATTGCGCAGGCCCGAACGGGCGTCCACGCCATTATCATCGAGGGGGACGACCGTCGCGGCAGCTGGTGGGCGTGCTGCGAGTGCCCAGGCATGAGGCCGCGACGACAGCCACCCCCGTCGTTGGTCAGACACCAGCCGCACCGCACAGCTGCTGCGACCACGGAAATCCATGACGCTCTGACGACAGCCACGCCCCCGTCGTCGACCGAGCATCTTCGGGAACTTCGACGCCAACGAGGACTTCAACCGCGCGGCAGGGAGTCGGCCACGAACGCCGAGTCACGACGACCCGACCACGGCCTGCGTTGGAGAGGGCGTCGCTCAGGCCGACGCGCGATGCTTGTGGGGGCGAGTCGAGCGAGACCGGCAGCGCGCGTTGCCGTCTTCGCAACGGAAGCGCACGTGCATGTGATCGCGGTGGCCGTCCCAGTGCTTGAGGATCGGCATGCGCTCGCGGTCGGCCCCCGGCACCCGGAAGTAGCGAGCGAAGTCCTCTGGGCTGAGTTGCTCCCGCGCAACGGGCTTGAGCAACCGCTGCAGCCGGACGCTGACGAAGATCTGCTGGACCTCGCCCGTCTCGACCAGCGCCTGGATCAGCGCCCAGTTTCGTTCGACGTCGAAGTTGTCCGGGTTGGCCCGCTTCCACTTGCGCCGTTCCTCTTCGGTGGCGCCCTCGCGTGGCTTGAGGATGTACCCCAGGTCGACGTCGCGGCCGGTGCGATGCGAGCGATGAGGATCAGCCCGACCGCCGCGACGACTGGAGATTTCGCCGACAAGCACGGGCGGCGCATCCTCGAAGGCCTCGCCGTACGCGTTGAAGGCGGTGACCATCGCCCGAATGGAATTCTCGGCGCCGAAGGTCCGGGTGCGTCGCTCTCGGAGCTGCCAGTAGCGGCCCTCCGGCAACGGCATCCCCGACTGCAGACGACCGGAGTTGGGTGCACCAATGGAGCGGGTCGGTCGCTCCTCGTCGCGCTCGTACACCAGCAACGAGACCCCGGCGTGTACCCGCGGGAGCCCACGAAGGTCGGGGTTGAGACGCCGCAGCTCTCGGGTCTTCATCCCCCAACGGCCGGCCACGGACTCGACCGACTCGTCCTGCGCCACCGTCCAGTGGACGCGGTCCCACGAAGGCTCGGGGTCAGCGGGCTCCTCGGCCGCCACCACGGGCATGGGGCCCGCCCCGTCGGTGATCACCGGAGGCACGCTCACCAGCTCTACGACCGGCAACGCGACCTCTTCGGGACCAAGCGGCTCGTCGGCCGTAGCGGATGCTCCGGTACTCACCAAAAGTGGCACCAACAAAACGAGCGAACGCAGCTTGACCAGCACGGCGCGGCAACAATAGCGGAGCCGAGGATCCCCGGCCAACGGAAATACCGCCGCAGGGCCTCTTTGGGGCTAGTCTCGGGCAAATGTTCGGAATCGAACAGCACATGTGCCGACCCCTACGCTCGTGACAACCAACCGCCGAACATGAACGCCAAACAACGCTCGAATCGTCTGCGCAAATAGCCCAGGTTTCCCTACCTCACCCGAGCGCAGCACGGATCCAGCGCGCAACGCGACCATTGTTGGGCCACGCGCGCACGCGGATCACCTCCCGCTCGGGGCGCCGTCGGGGGCAGCGGTCGCGCTGCTCTCAGCTCTTGATGCGCTCCATCTTCGGGTCGTACATCGGGCGAATCGACGCGCGCGCAGGCACCTTGCGCCCGGCGACCTCGACCTCCCAGGTGCCCGCCTCGATGTACGCCTTGTTGATCGGTACATCGGCCTGGATCATCGCGAGGCCGACGGCCCCGCCCAGCGTGTGCCCATACGACGCGGCGCGGACATAGCCGACGGGCTTGCCGTCGCGGTGCACGATCTCGGCGTGGAACATCAACGGCTCGGGGTCGAGCAGCAACACCTGCAGCAGGCGTCGCTGCAGCGGACCCTTCGCCTTGGCGGCGGCAACGGCATCCCGCCCGATGAACCCACCCGGCTTGTCCAGCGCGACGGCGAAACCCAGGCCGGCCTCGAGCGGTGAGTCGGTGTTGTCGATGTCGTGCCCGTAGTCGCGGTACGCCTTCTCCATCCGGAGGCTGGCCAGCGCCTTGAGCCCGGCGTGGCGCAGGTCGAACGCCTCTCCTGCTTCCACCAGCCGATCGTAGACATGCGTCGCCTGCTCGGCCGGGATGTACAGCTCGTAGCCCAGCTCGCCGAGGTAGGTGATCCGAACGCACAGAAGGCGCGCGAAGCCGATGTCGATCTCGCGGGCGGTACGGAACCCGAAGGCCTCGTTGGACAGATCGGCCGAGGTCAGGGTCTGCATCAGCTCGCGTGAGCGCGGGCCCTGCACGTTGATCTGGGTGTAGCCGGAGGTCACGTCCGTCGCGAACACATGCGCGTCGGCAGGAAAGTTCCGCTGCATCCACGTCAGCGCATGGCGATGCGCGGTGTCGGAAGCCACCACCCAATAACGCTCGTCGTCGAGCTTGGTCACGGTGAGGTCGGCCTCCAGCGTGCCGCCTTCGTTGAGCCACTGGGTATAGGTGATGAGGCCCGGATCGCCGTCGACGCGATTGGCCGAGATGAAGTCCAGCGCTCGCCCGGCGTCGCGCCCCTGCACGAGGAACTTGGCCATGAACGACATGTCCATGACGATGACGCCCTCTCGCGCCGCCCGGTGCTCAGCCTCCCAGTGGGGAAACCACGTCGGGCGACCCCAGCTCAGCGGTCCAGGGTCGGGCGTGGTGCCTTCGGGGGCATACCAGTCGGGGCCCTCCCAGCCGCTGACGTCCTTGAAGTAGGCACCCCGCGCGGCGAGCCTGTCGTGCAGCGCAGACTTCTTGCAACCGCGCGCGGTCTGCATCGAGCGCGTGGGGTAGTGGCACTGGTACACCATGCCCAACGACTCCACCGTGCGCGTGCGTCGGTACTCGGCGTTGGTCTGGTACGGGTGCAAGCGGTCGATGTTCATCCCCGTGACATCGACCTCGGGCCGCCCGTGGACGATCCAGTGGGCGAGCACCTTGCCCAGGCCTCCCCCCGTGATGATGCCGATCGAGTTGAGCCCCGCCGCGACGAAGTAGTTGCGCAGCTCGGGCGCCTCACCCACGATCGGCGATAGATCCGGCGTGAAGCTCTCCGGGCCGCAGAAGAACTTCTTCACCCCGGTGTCGAGCGACAGCGGCACCCGGCTCATCGCCTTCTCGACGTACGGGGTCATCCGGTCCCAGTCGGGCTCGATCTCGCCGAACGAGAAATCCTGCGGAACCCCGCCCACCTTCCACGGGGCGCACTCGGGCTCGAACAAGCCGATCATCAGCCCGCCGACTTCCTCACGGTAGTAGCCGTAGGATGCAGGGTCTTCGATGACGGGGAAGTCGGCACCGAGCCCTTCCATCGCGTCGGTGATGAGGTAGTAGTGCTCGGCCGACTGCAGAGGAACGTGCACGCCGCAGCGCTCACCGAACTGCCGCGCCCACATACCCGCGCAGTTGACCACGTACTCGGCCTGAATGTCGCCCTGGGTCGTGGTGACCCCCGTGACGCGATCGCGTGTCTTGGTCACCCCCGTGACCGTGACGCCCTCGATGATGGTCGCCCCCTGCAGGCGAGCCCCCTTGGCCAGAGACATCGTCAGGTCGACGGGGTTGGCCCGACCGTCTTCCTTCATGTAGAAGCCAGCCAGGATGTCGTCGGTCCGCGCCAGCGGGAACAGATCGGCGACCTCCTTGGCCGAAATCTCGTGGACATCGACCCCGCACTGGCGGTTGAACGCGGAGACACGGCGAAACTCCTCCAGCCGGTCTTCGTTGCACGCCAGCTCGATGAACCCCACGGGCTTGAACCCGGTCGACAGCCCCGTCTCCGCCTCCAGCCGCGTGTACAGGTCGCGGGTATAGGTCCGCATCCACGTCGAGGTCTCGGAGGTCGAGCCGTAGGTGACCACCAGGCCCGCCGCATGCCATGTGGTCCCCGAGGTCAGCCGGTCGCGCTCGAGCACGACGACGTCCTTCCAGCCCATGTGCGCCAGGTGATAGGCGACCGAACAGCCGATGATGCCACCACCGACGATGACCACCCGGGCGTGCGAGGGAATTGCGGGTGCCTTCATGGAAGCGGGAGGATACCCGCCTCGGCGCGCCACGGCGACGTCACCACGGCCCGAGACACCGAGCCGGGATCATGCCAGGGGGTGGCGCACAGCGGGCCGGCCACGGTGACCTCGTACGGCGGCCTGGGGTAGCGTGAGCCGACCCGGAGACCCGATGCCCAACAAGCTCCACCCCGCCCTCGTGGCGGTGTTCCTCGTGCTGGCCTTCGTCGCCGTCAAGTGGCTCGGCGACTCGGGCGAGCCCGCGACGGCGACCCACGACGCAACGGCGTCGGACCACACCCGGGCCGGGGCCGTGTCTCCCACTGCGCCGACGGCCCCGCCCCCCGCCGCCGCGACCCCAACTCCATCTCCACCGCCCGCGAGCACTCGGGAGGCGAGCCCACGCGGCTCGAACACCCCATCCCCGACGGCCGCACCACCGTCTGCCCGGCCGTCGGCGGGACCACCCTCGGCTGCCGATCGCCCGGCACAACCGTCGACGGGACCGCCGTCCCGCTCCGGATCCACGCCCTCCCCTGGCGCAGCCGGTCGCTCCGGGCTGCCCCAGATCACCCGCGGTCGGCTCCCCCCCGAGGCCCGCGAGACCCTCGCCGACATCGCCAGCGGCGGCCCGTACGATTTCAGCAAGGACGACACGGTGTTCCACAACCGCGAGCGACTGCTGCCCCGCCGCAAGCGTGGCTACTATCGCGAGTACACCGTGGTCACGCCGGGCCTCCGTCATCGAGGGGCTCGACGCATCGTGGCCGGGTCCAGCGGCGAGCTCTTCTACACCGACGACCACTACGCGACCTTCGAGGAGATCGTGCCGTGATGCGGATGCCCCCGTTCCTTCGCCGTGTGCCTCCCGGGGTCTGGTCGATGACCGTGCTGGTCTCCAACGCCGCCGAGCAGGTCGAGCACGAGGGCTGGGACCCCCTCGAGGTCGACCTCCGGGACGCCCGCGGCAAGGACGATGTGCTCGCGCGCCTGGGGGTGGCCGGCTCGTTTCCCGCCCACTACGGGCGCAACTGGGACGCCGCCTACTACTGCCTCACCGATCTGAGCTGGCGACCCGAAGTCCCGCGGGTGCTGTTGGTGCGGGGACCGGTCGACACCGTCTTGCGCGGCGTGTTCGAAGATGCCGTGGATCACTGGGCTGCGTCGCGGACTCCGCTGTGGATCATTGTCCACGATGGCGACGCGCCCGCGCTGGACGAACAACCGGGCTGAACCCGGCAACGACGGACGCTCGACGCCATCGGGCAACCGCGAGCCCCAACCCCGCACAGGGCGTCCCGTGCTCGTGTTCGGTCTGCCGGTTGAAGTCCGCCGGGGCCAGCGCAGAGCATGGGGGGGCCGGCCGTACGGACCCAGCGACCGCTCCGTGCGGTCGAGGTCGTCGCGTCGAGTCGGTCGACTGCGAGGGTCCGCGTGAACACGCCTCGAACACGACGCGGCACGAACTCGAGTGGTCCATACCGGACCTTCGTGGCTTGGTATCCACCGGCGACGCGGCGCTGCGGCTTGCCCTCGGGCATGGTGCGTGGTCGCTCGGCGCGACGACCGTGGACCCGGGAAGGACTGCGCAACGAGACGCCGAAACCCGACGGTCTGGCCGCACGATGGCTGCCAAACCCGCGCGCCGCGCACGGGCTACCACCTCGTCGACGATGCGCCATCGGCTTTCTTCGACCGATGATGAACCCTGGGGCGCTCCGCGGAATCTACCCCGTGAGAAGGAAGAATTCGCCGGGATCGAGCTCCGACTCCGAGCATGGCCACCGACCGCCTCTGCCACCACCACAGGATGAAGCACCCCCCAGCTTGTCGGCGACGCCCTCGCCGGCCCCAGTCGACCCTTGGTGCATCCTCGACCTACAACCCGCCGCCGACGTTGGACGCCGACCGGTGGGTGCACTCCTGCGGCCGCGCGCCGACAAGTGCACCCATCGTCGTGATCATCTTCGTCACACGACTGCGATGATTCGCCGCCCCTGACACCAACACTTCGGGCGGCTCTTCATCGTGCGGTCTCGTTGATCGCCATCGACCAGAGTGCATTGATGCATGATCGAAATAGTGCCGACGCGATGAAGGACGAACTCAAATCCACCATTGATACTGGTGAAGGATCGCGAACCTCACAACTCAACCAAGGTCCCGCGATCACGAGCTCTAGAGAAAGTAGTAGGCATGGCAAGACAATCGATCAATCGAAGTCAGCGGCCCCGCACTCTCGCCACGGCGATGTGCCTGGTGATGAGCGCTGCGGTCGTCGGCGCGTGCGATGAGCAGGCGCCCCACTCGTCCGAGCGAGCACACACCAACGAAGCGGGGAGCCTTCCGGCATTCGACCGCGACGACGAAGTGGCATTTCGTGCGGGATGCAACGCCGTCCCCCTCGACAGCGTCAAGACGGGGCGCGAGCTGGTGATCAGAAACACCGTGATCGTCGACGACCCGGTGCGCACCACGTGGAACGGCAGCCTCAACACCTCCAGCAGCGGCGTCTGGCATTTTGGCCGGCTCATGACGCAGATGGCGGGGGACCGCAATCCGAGCGACTTCGTCCGCCAGTGGCTGGAGACGTGGTCTGTGGACCGCCCCGTCAACGGGCAGACGATCCCCGCACGCAGCGAGATCAACGACGTGCTCGCCGCCTGGCCGAAGAAGAGCAATGGCGAGTTGGATCTGACCAAGGCACCGTTTCGATTGCTCGCGATCGTCAACCGTGTCGACCTCGCCGGCGCGAATGATGCCGGCGAGGGGCGGTTCGTGTTCGGCCTGTTGGATACGGACGGGAGCCCGCTGCAATTCACCGTCATCCTGGAGTACGACCTTCCGCTCTCCGCAATGTCACATGAAAAATGGACAGAGGCCTGGCATGAACTCAGCAGTCTCAATTGGGGGTCTAGTGCCTACAAACAAAAACTCCAGGCCCTCACCCAGGCCTTCGCGAGGAAGAACGCGATGCCGGCTCGACCCAACGGGAGCGCGATTTCTCAGGTACGCACCAATGAGATCGCTCTGGACGCTCCCTGGGAGTTGCGCGAGTTCCTGCTCAAGAAGAGCGGCGTACAGGCAGGCCTCCTCAAGCAGCGAACCGTCGCGCTCACCCCCCGCAACAATCTCGATGGGACCGCCCGGCTGGGCCGATTCATCAATCAGAACGAAGACCTCATCCTGGAGGGACGCCATGGGGTCCCGTTTCAGTTCGAGGGGGCACCGTTTCGCAGCGGTGGGGTCGAGAACTCGATCGACTTCTGGTCGGCCCCCAACGTCGCGGACAACGAGGCGCGACATCGGTTTTCACTCTCCACCTGCAACGGCTGCCACGGCGCGGAGACCGGGACGGACTTCCTGCACATCAGACCGCGAGAGGCAGGGAAATTGGCGGGTCTGTCGGCGTTCATGACCGGGACGACCGTTCAGGATCCCGTCGTTCCCTCGGTGTCGCGGAACATGGGCGAGTTCCAGCGTCGTCAAGCGTTCGTTCGCGACGTCTTGTGCGACGCACAGTGAGGCCCAGGCCCGCGACGGCCGGTTGATCGGTCGCCGAGCTCTCCGAGTTCGTGGGCCAGACGCTCGTCCCCACGCCCCACGATCCCGTCACGGCCGGTCGTCAACGGGCCCGCGGCGGACGCAACAGCGTCACGGTGAGGTCGACGAACAGCGCGCCCACCTGCCAACCAGGTACCGCCGATCGCCGGCAACCACCGCACCGCGTACTTCGTTGGAGTCGGAGGGGGCTCCGTCACCGGGCCGCCACGGCCCGGTGACGGAAGCCGCCGCAGCGAGTGTTCGGGCCCCATGAGGCACTGGCCGACGGCCGCGGCAGCGAACAGAGGCCAGACCTGTCCAGCTCACCCATGATCCGCGCCTCCGGGCCCATGCGCGCGAGACGCTCGCCGACATCGCCAGCAGAGCTGGTACGACTTCAGCAAGAACGTCGCGGTCGCCCACAACCGAGAGCGACTGCTGCCGCGCCGCGAGCATGGCCACGAGCGCGAGCCCACCGTGGTCGCGCCGGGGCTTCGTCCTCGGGAGCTCCGTGTGGCGTGGCCGGGCCGAGCAGCTCTCGTACGCAGACCGCTACGACGAGCGCTCGACCACATCGGGCAACAGCTGGCGGAAGTGCCAGCTGTACAGGGCCAGCTGCCGCTCCGCGCGGTCGAGGGCATCACGCGCCCGCCCCACGGCAAACCCTCCCGTGAGCACCATCGCCACGCTCGCCACCGCCAGCAGGACCAACGCGGGCGCCCCTCGTAGCTGGAGTGCACGCGACAGCAGCTCCATGCCCTCGGAGGTCGATCGGTAGCTGGGCTGTACCAACCCGAGCAGCTCGAGCAGCAGCGGCACCACGATGGCCAGTGACCCCACCGCCATCGTCGCCCGCCGAGCCAGAGGGCCCACCGTCAGTGCGAACGCGGTGCAGTTGATCGCGACCGCGCCCGGCGTGAACACCAGCGGCCCGTACAGCGTCGCCGTACCACCCATGGCCGCCATGCTGATCACCATGGCCGTCACCACCAGGGCCTCGCTGGGGTGCTGGCTCATGCGCGTGTACAGCGAGACCAACGCGGCCACGGCTGCCAACCCGAGAAACGCCGCGACGGCGAGCCAGTCGAGGACCCCTGCCCACCACAGCAGCGGCAGGTACAGCAGCATGCTGGAGTACAAGATGGTGGCGATGCCCCCTGCCGCCCGAAAGCGATCGAGGGTGGCGGCCCGCAGCTGACTGGCCACCTCGGGAGGCACGATGTCCGGGGGCCGGGTGAGCAGGTCGACCATGGTCCGCATCGCTCCGGTGTGGCCCGGGTCGAGCGCGAGTGCCTGGCCGACCTCGCGCAGCGCCTCACGTCGGGCCAACACCGCGGCCGGATCGGTGGGTGCCAGCGTACGGGTGTGGGCCGCCGATTGGCGGGCGTGCTCGGCGTGCCGATCGGCCATCGTGCGCCGCAGCGCCTCGTCGCGCTGCCCGTCGAGATAGCGCTCGAGCGCTCGGTGCAGCTGGGCCGCGCTCGCGTACCGCGACGCCGGCTCCCTCGCCAGGGCACGCGCACAGATGCGGTCGAGCTCGGGATCGATGCCTCGCGCCGGAGCACGCTGGGACGGAACCACGACGACCCCCTCGAGCGCCGCGTGCAGCCGCTCCTCGGCCTCACCCGCGTACAGCCGGGTGAGGGTCAGCAGCTCGAACAACACACATCCCAGCGCATAGACATCGGCCCGACCATCGACGGCGTCGGGCTCGACGATCTGCTCGGGCGCGATGTAGCCGGGGGTCCCCACCACGCGGGGCGGGATTCGGCCGCCGGGCAATGGGGGCACCACTCCCGACGCGTCGACATTGATGGGGTGTGCGATGCCCCAGTCGAGCAGGTAGACCTCGCCGTACTCTCCCACCATCACGTTGGGCGGCTTGATGTCGCGGTGCACCATGCCGGTTCGATGGGCGTAGTCGACCGCCTGGCAGACCCGAGAGAAGTCGCTGAGAACCCTCCGGAGGGTGTGCTCGGCCACCGTGGGGTCGTCGTCGCGAATGCACTCGATGAGCTCGCGCAGGGTGAGCCCGCGGACCCGCTTCATCGTGAAGAACACCCCACCGTCGGGGGTGGGTGACAGCTCGTAGACCGGAACCACGGCGGGGTGCTCCAGCTGCGCCTGCACCCGGGCCTCGCGGACGAACTGATTCACCACCGTCTCGTCGCCTTCGTGGCGAGGATGCACCAGCTTCATCGCCACATGGCGGCCGGTCTGCTCGTCGTGGCACAGGCTGACGATGCCCATTCCCCCGCGGCCGAGCTCGCGCTCGGTGGCGTAGCGGTGCTCGAACGGCAGCGACCGCACCCGACCCGCTCGCACATCGACGCGCCGTGGGCCGGAGCGTAGGGGCTCGGGCCGCGTGGGCGTCACCAGCTCGCGCTCGTGCGGCGGTGCGAGGGTCTGGTCCTGGTTGACAGTTGGTTTGTCGTCGGTCGAGGTGTCGACCATGCGTTTGAGCTACACGACCTGGCTCCCGGCGCCCAGCTGACCGCACTCAGGCGGCCCTGGCTGGCGACTCACACCCCGCCTGACCTCGCGCCCGACCCGCGTCCCTTCGGCGTGCGCGGACACCGTCGCGAGACGGATGCTCAGTTCCGGCTGGCGACCCGCGGGCCCGCGTGTGCGAGCAGCAGCAGCAGTGCGCCGACCATCATCTCGATGAGCTCCGACTCCGGCATGTCCGTCTCGTGGTCGAGCCAGTGCAGACATGCTGACTCGGCGAAGCCCGCCCAGCCGAAGAACGCCACGCGCTGCACCGGCTGCGGCTCGCGAATGCCCGCGCGCTCGAGGACCCGGCGCACCATCGCGTGGCGAGCCTCGTCGATGATCTGTCGGACCTCGTCGTCGACTCCGGCCCCACCTCGCATCAGCGTCCGGTAGAACGTCGCGTTGTCGCGCACGAAGCCGACGAAGCTCCGCAGCGCCCCCCGGATGGCAAGCTCCAGCGGCTTGTCGTCGTCCATCCTGGTCACCTCCACCACTCGGCGCGCCAGCTCGCGGATCGTCGCGACGTAGTAGCCGCGCTTGTTGGCGAAGTAGTGATAGAGCAAACCCTTGGATACCCCTCCGGCCAACGCAATGTCGTCCGTGGACACCGCATCGAAGGCTCGTTGACCGAACAGCTCCAGCCCGAGCTCCAGAAGGCGAGCGCGGCGCTTATCGACAGAGAGACGCTGAGCACGTGGCATGGGAGCCACCGTGGCCCACTATTATCCAACACTCAATAGCGATGTTTGCGCGCACTACTGAACGCTGTACGTAGGGTTTAGTCGTACAATCAGACTGCGGCGCGTTGTCCGTGGTTCGTAGACCCCACCGGACCGGGACTCGCGCTCGACGTTCACCCGGCGAGGTGGTCTGGCTCCCTCTTCACGCCGCATGGCCGAGGGCCGGAGCCCCCTGGCTGTGGCCTCCCTTCGAAACGCAAAACGCACCGGTTCGGGCATTGTCGCCCTCTCGCCGATGCGTCTGCGGTCGGCCCTCCGTGGCCCGGCCCCAACAACCTTGGGACTAGTGGTCCGCCTTGGCCTCGCCCTCGGCGTGCTCGCCCTCGGCGTGCTCACCCTCTCCGTGGGGCGCAGCCACGGGCGGAGGTGGCGGGGGCTCCTTGTCGTAGTTCTGCTGGAAGAAGGTCCCCTGCTCTTCGTTGAGCTCGGCGCGACTGTTGAGGTCGAACATCGTGAACGTGAAGAAGATCCCCACGAAGATGAGCGTGCTCAAGAAGATGAACACGTGATAGCCGTCGTCGTACTTCAAGTGCATGAAGTACGCGCAGACCAAGGAAGCCTTGGCCACCGCGACGAGCATCGCGACCGGCAGGCTCGCCGGGCCCAGGCTCATGTAGGAGACCGCGTAGGTCAGCCCGGTGAGCACGAGCAGCGCGCCGAACACGACCCAGTAGTTCTTTATCGGCGAGATGTGCTCGTGAACCTCGACGAATCCCTCTACGGGCTTGCCATGCAGGTGGAGCTTGTTGTCGGACATCGTCTTCGTCCTCCGTGTGTACCTGTTGCGCCAGACCCGGTCAGCGGACCAGATAAAGCAGAGGGAATAGGAAGATCCAGACGAGGTCGACAAGGTGCCAGTACAGGCCCACGTTCTCGACCGGGGTGTAGTAGTTGGGCCCGAAATGCCCCTTGTTCGCCCGTAGGTAGATCCACGTCAGCACACCGATGCCGATCAGCACGTGGACCCCGTGCAGGCCGGTCATGCAGAAGTAGACCGCAAAGAAGATGTGCGGGTGGCCCTCGATGTAGTAGCCGTGCTCCGCCGCGTTGTAGAACTTGCCCGGCAGCATGCCGTGCTCGATCTTCGCGGTGTACTCGAAGTACTTCACCACCATGAAGGTGAAGGCGAAGGCGATCGTCAGCAGGATGTTCCGCTTGATCGCCGGGGTGTCGCCCACCTGAGCCGCGCGCACGGCCAAGGCCATGGTGAGGCTCGAGGTGATGAGCACCACCGTGTTGATGCCGCCCATCGTCTTGTTGAGGTGCTCGTGCGCCGCCAACACCATGTCCGGGTAGTGCATCCGGACGATGAAGTAGGCGAGGAACAAGCCACTGAACATCAAGATCTCAGTGGAGAGGAAGACCCACATCCCGAACTTCGCCGCGCCCGCCTGCTGGCCGGGCGTGTTGAAGTGGTGGGCCATGAAGGCATGGTGTTCACCGGCCCCGTGGGGTCGGTGTGCCTTCGGGCTGTCGTGATCACTGCTCATGGTCGGCCTCGATGAGGATGTGGGTCAGGTGACCCACGTCCTGGGTCAGTGGTGATCCACCTCGCCAGTGCGGTCGATCTGCGGGAAGTTGTACGGATCGGAGTCGACCCGCGGTTGCCCGTGGAAGTTGTGCTCGATGGGAGGCGTCTGGGTGTGCCACTCGAGCGAGGCGCCTCCCCAAGGGTTGTCGGGCAGCGGGTGCTTGGGCGCGGCCTTCTTGCGGAGGCTGCCCAGCAAGTAGATCGCGGTCCAGATGAGGCCGGCCCCCAGGATGTACGAGCCGATGGTCGACATCACGTGCTGCTGCTGAAACTGCGGCACGTAGGTGTAGTAGCGCCGCGGCATGCCCTGCTGGCCCAACACGAACTGGTTGAAGAACGTCATGTTGAAGCCGACGAACACCAACAGCGCGCCCCACTTGGCCTTGCGCTCGCTGTACTCGCGCCCCGTCATCTTCGACCACCAGTGGTGGAGCCCACCGATGAACGCGATGATCGTTCCGCCCATCATCACGTAGTGGAAGTGCGCAACGACGAAGTAGGTGTCGTGCAGGTGCACGTCCACCGACAGCGTCCCCAGGAACACGCCCGTGAGGCCACCGATGGTGAAGGTGAACAGGAACATCAGCCCATACAGCATGGGCGTGTTGAACTGAATACTGCCCTTATAGAGCGTCGCCACCCACGAGAAGACCTTGATGGCCGTGGGCACGGCGACCGCGAAGGTGAGGAACGAGAACACGATGCCCGCCAGCTCGGACTGACCCGAGACGAACATGTGGTGGCCCCACACGACGAAGGAGATGATGGCGATCGCCACCGAGGACATCGCGATCGCCTTGTAGCCGAAGATGTGCTTGCGGCTGTGCACGGCGATGAGCTCGGAGATGATTCCGAAGCCCGGCAGGATCATGATGTCGACGGCCGGGTGGCTGTAGAACCAGAAGAAGTGCTGGAACAGCACCGGGTCGCCGCCCATCGCCGGATCGAAGATCCCGACGTTGAGGGTGGTCTCGATGATGAGCAGCATCAAGGTGATGGCCAGCACCGGGGTGGCCAGCACCTGGATGACCGCGGTGGCGTAGATCGACCACACGAACAGCGGCATCCGGTTCCAGGTCATGCCCGGCGCCCGCATCTTGTGGAGCGTCACCATGAAGTTCAGGCCGGGGAGAATCGACGAGAACCCGAGGATGAACGCCCCGATCG
>JAHZJA010000430.1 GCA_022601155.1 Deltaproteobacteria bacterium
CGCCAGCCGCTGTTTCTCATCGGTGACCCGAAGCAGGCGATCTACGGGTTCCGCGGCGCCGATGTGTTCACCTATCTGCGGGCCGCCAAGGCGGCGGGTGACCGGCGCTTCACCATGGACACCAACTGGCGGTCCGACCCGCCGCTGCTGGCCGCGGTGCAGCGGCTGTTTGAAGTCCGACGCCCGTTTCTCATCGAAGACATCGGCTTTCCGCCCGTCCGCGCGCGGCCGGGCGCCGCGTCGGCTCTGTCCCGCGATGGCGAAGCCTTGCCCGCGTTCGAGCTGATGGTGCAGCCGCGCGAGGGCGCCTCGGTCAAGTCCAAGCAGATCACCGCCGACTGGGCCGAGCGCCAGATCCCTGTACGCATCGCGGCCGACATCTCGCGGCTGCTGGACCAGGGCGCCACGCTTCGCGACGGCGACGACGAGCGGCCGCTGCACGCAGGCGACGTCGCGGTGCTGGTCCGCAAGAACGACCAGGCCATCAAGGTGCAGCGGCAGCTACGACAGCTGGGCATACCCAGCGTGGTCTACGGCGACGCCACCGTGTTCGACACGCCCGAGGCCGACGAGCTGTACCGGGTGCTGGGCGCGGTGGCCGAGCCCACGCGCAGCGCACTGCTGCGTGCCGCCATCACCACCGAGCTGCTGGGGGTCAGTGCGAATGCGCTGGCCGCCATGGCCGACGACGATGACACCGAGTGGAACCGGTGGATCGACGATTTTCGCCGCTGGCACGTGCAGTGGGTCGACCGTGGGTTCGTGCAGATGTTCCGCACGCTCATCGCCGAGCGCGGCACCCAGCAGCGGCTGCTCGCCATGCTCGATGGCGAGCGCCGCATGACCAACCTGCTCCACCTCGCGGAGCTGCTGCACGCGGCGGCGACCACCGAGCACCTGGGCCCGGCCGGCTTGCTGCGATGGTTCCAGCAGCAACGCCGCACGCGCTCGACGATGGTCGAGGCGGTCAAGCTCCGGCTCGAGCGCGACGACCAGGCCGTGCAGCTCATCACCATCCATCGCAGCAAGGGCCTGGAGTACCCGGTGGTCTACTGCCCGTATCTGTGGGACGGCGGGGGGCTGTTCGCCGACGAAGAAGAAAACCTGCTGTTCCACGACCCCGACGATGGCGACCGCCTCAAGCTCGACGTTCGTCGCAAGCCCAAGGGGCGCAGGGACAAGGAGGCCGATCCCCACATCGCACTCGCGCGCCGAGAGAAGGCGGCCGAGAACCTGCGCCTGCTGTACGTCGCGGTGACGCGGGCAAGGCATCGCTGTGTGGTGGTGTGGGGTGGCTTCTATCGCAGTCATCGCTCTCCGCTGGGCTACCTGCTGGGCTCTCCGCTCGTGGACGAGCGCTGGCCTTGGGACCCCGACCTGGTCGCGAGCAAGCTCAAGGAACAGACCGACGAAGAGGCCCTGGAGTGGCTGCGAGAGCGCGGGCAGGGGGTGTGGACCGTGTCATCGCTGGCCGAGGGCGACGCCATCCCTCACCGCCCCCCGAAGACCGCCGCCATGGAGCTGGCCGCGTTTCGCCCGGCCCTCGCCATCGACCGCAGTCGCCGAACGGCGAGCTTCACCACAATGGTCGCCGACCGACCGCTGCTCCACGGCGAGGCCAGTGAAGGACGCGATCGCGACGAGCAAGCGCCCGAGCGACAACCGGCACGAGCCTCGACCGCCTCCGAGGGCGCCGTGCTCCTGGCCGAGTTCCCCCGCGGAGCCAAGGCCGGCAACTTCTTCCACGACGTCCTCGAGCACCTGGATTTCACGGCCTCCACCGAAGAGCGGCAGCCGTTGCTCGACGACAAGCTCAGCGCCTACGGCTACCCGCTCGAGCCGTGGTCGGACACGGTGAAGACGGCGCTGGACGAGATCCTCCAGACCCCGCTGTCCGATCGAGCCTCGCTGTGCCTGGCCAACTTGCCCGACGGACAGCGGCTCAACGAGCTGGAGTTCATCTTGCCCACCGCGGGGGGCGAGCAGGGCGACACCGTCGCGCTGACCCGCGAGCGCCTCGCCGCCTTCTTCCGCGCGCACGGCCAGGGGCTCCCGAGCAGCTACCCCGACCAAGTCGAGCACCTCGGCTTCGCCCCGCTGCGTGGCTTCCTCAAGGGCTTCATCGACCTCGTGTTCGTGCACGAAGGCCGCTGGTACCTGGTGGACTACAAGACCAACCACCTCGGCGAAGACCGGAGCACCTACCGCCCGGCCTCGCTCGCCGAGCAAATGGCCGAGGACCACTACATCTTGCAGTATCACCTGTACGCCGTGGCGCTGGTCCGCCACCTCCGCCGCACCCTGCCCGGCTTCGACTACGACCGCGACTTCGGCGGGGTGATGTACCTGTTCCTGCGGGGAATGAGCCGCGACACCGGGCCCACCCGCGGGGTGTACTTCGACCGACCGCCGCGCGAGCGCATCCTCGCGCTGTCCGAGCTGCTGCGGGGAGGACCGCTGCCATGACCCCCGCGTTGCAACTGTTGCTGCAGGCCGGAGTGATCTCGGTGCTCGACCTTCACTTCGCCCGGGGTCTGGCGCGGCTACACCCCGACGAGCCCGAGCCCGTGTTTCTCGCGGCCGCGCTGGCCAGCCGCGCCGTTCGTCACGGTCACGTGTGCGCCGATCTTCACCGAATCCTCGCTCAGCCGATGCTCGACGACGAGGGTCAGCCGCTGGACCTGGAGCTGCCCAATCGGTTCCAGTGGGCGATGGACCTGGGCGCCAGTCCCCTGGTCAGCGCGGGTGAGCGCCCCACCCCGCTGGTGTTCGACGGCGGCGCTCGGCTGTACCTGTCCCGCTACTGGCGCTACCAGACCGCCCTCGCGCAGGCGCTCCATGCCCGCGTGGCGCAGCGGCCCCCGCAGCACGATCCAGCTGCACTGCGATCGGGCCTGGAGCAGCTGTTCGCGAGCACGGGGGACCACCAGACCGACCCCCTGCAGAGGCTCGCGGCCCTGGTCGCCGCACGTCGGGGGCTCACCGTGATCTCCGGGGGACCGGGTACCGGCAAGACGAGCACCGTCGTTCGCATCCTCGCGCTGCTGCAGGGTCAAGCCCTCGCCCACGGCGAGCCTCCCTTGCGCATGCAGCTGTTCGCGCCCACGGGGAAGGCGGCGGCGCGGCTGGGCGAGTCGATCTCTGCCCGCCTCGATGCCCTGCCCATCGACGACGCCATCCGTCGCACGATCCCCACACAGCCCTCCACGATCCATCGTGGCCTCGGCTATCGGCCCTCGACCCCCACCCGGTTCACCCACGACCAGAACAATCCCCTGCCCATCGATCTGGCCTTGGTGGACGAGGCCTCGATGGTCGACCTGGCCCTGATGGCCAAGCTGGTGTCCGCGGTGCCGCTGGGGGCTCGGCTGATCCTGCTGGGGGACAAGAACCAGCTGGCGTCGGTCGAGGCGGGAGCCATCCTCGGCGACATCTGCCGCACCGACCAGCGCCCCGGCTACTCCCCCGCCTTCACCGATGAGCTCGTCTCACTCGTCGGCACCGACGGGCTTCCCAAGGACGAACGTCCCCCCGGAAAGCCCGGCATTGGAGACTGCATCGTCGAGCTGGTCCACAGCTACCGATTCTCCAACGACGGTGGCATCGGCGGCCTCGCGCAAGCGATCAACGCAGGCGATGGCCCCGCCACGGTGCGCGCGCTGGGCCAGCCCATCCCGCCCGAGGCCGCCGCCACCACCTCCAAGCCCGTCGCCTTGGTCACCCTGGGTGAAGAGGACGAGCTTGGGCCCGTGCTCGAGCCGCTGGTCCTCGATGGCTTCGCCAGTCTGCTCGACAACCGCGATCCCCAGGCCCGGCTCGATGCACTCACCCAGTTCCGGCTGCTGTCGGCCCACCGCCGGGGTCGCTACGGCGTCGCCGCGCTCAATCGGTTGGTGCAGGAGCAGCTGGCACGTGCCGGGCTCATCAATCCCCGGGAGCCCTGGTACGACGGTCGGCCCGTCATCGTGACCGAGAACGACCACCAGCTCGAGCTGTACAACGGCGACATCGGCCTGGTGCACCGCGAGCAACACGGCCAGACCCGCGTGGTGTTTCCCACGGCTGCGGGTGGTCTGCGATGGCTGGCAGCGGCCCGGCTGCCGCCCCACGAGACGGTGTTCGCGATGACCGTCCACAAGAGCCAAGGCTCGGAATTCGATCGGGTGGCGCTGGCGCTCCCCGCCGCGGTTTCGCCCGTGCTCACCCGCGAGCTGGTGTACACGGCCGTGACGCGTGCACGCCGACAGATCGTGGTGTATGGCATGCCTGGTGTGCTCGAGCAGGCGGTGCGCCGCCGCATCGATCGCGCTTCGGGGCTTCGCGAAGCCCTGTGGGAACCATGAGCCGAGACGACGAAGACGTTCCGCTGCGCGAGCTGGCCCGGGGATTTCGCAAGCGCACCCTGGTCACCGCCAAGCTGGCCTCTCGGGTGGGAGTCAAGTTCCTTCGCCGCAGCCTCGGGCGGGGGAGCGACGAGGCCACCGAGGAACCCACGCCCATCGAGGACTCCGCGGCGGTGGAAGCCGCGACTCGCATGGTCAAGGAGTTGGGGGCCCTCAAGGGGCTGGTGATGAAGCTCGGCCAGATCGCGAGCTACATGCCGGGCGCCATGCCGCCCCAGGCCCAGCGCGTGCTGACCAAGCTCCAGGCCAACTCCACCGCCATGGAGCCCGAGCAGGTCCGCCAGGTCGTGGTCGACGATCTGGGCGAGTCGGTCGACACGTTGTTCGAGACGTTCGAGCCCGAGCCGTTCGCCGCGGCCTCCATCGGCCAGGTGCACCGCGCTCGATTCGAAGGCCAGGACGTCGCGGTCAAGATCCAGTACCCCGGAATCGAAGACGCCTTGCGCTCCGATCTCAAGACGGCCTCCGTGCTGGGACGCATGGGCACCATCGGCACCGCACTGGACGGCGCTGGCCTGGTCGACGAGCTCCGCGAGCGCGTGCTCGAAGAGTGCGACTATCGGCTCGAGGCCCGCAGCCAGCGCTCGTTCCGAGCCCTGTTCGAGTCCATGCCGGGGGCGTCGGTCCCCGCGGTAGTCGATGACCGCAGCGGGCTCCGTGTGCTCACCAGTCAGCTCGACCCCGGCCAGAGCTTCTACCCGTTTTGCGACACCGCACCGCAACCGGCACGAGACCGCGCGGGCGAGATCATCTTCCGCACCTGCTTCGATTGCCTGTTTCGCCACAGCGTCTACAACGCCGATCCCCACCCCGGGAACTACCTGTTCGCGCCATCGGGCGACGTCACGTTCCTCGATTTTGGGTGCGTCCGTCGATTCACACCGACGATGATCGAGACGTGGAAGGAGCTGGCACGGTCGGTGATCCAAGACGATCGAGCCAAGTTCAACCGCGCCTTCACCGATCTGGGCTTCGTGGGCAAGAGCAAGAAGTTCAGCTGGGATCATCAGTGGGCGATGATTCAGTACCTGTATCGCCCGTTCCTCTCTCCGACGCCGTTTACCTATACCCACGAGTACGTCAAAGAGAGCTACAGCCTGCTCATCTTCGACAACCCCAACCGGTTCACGGGCAAGATGCCGCCCGAGTGGTTGTTCCTCAACCGCCTGCAGTGGGGGCTCAACTCGGTGCTCGCCCACCTGGGCGCGACCGCTCCGTGGGGCGAGATCTGGCGCGCGGCGGTCGAGTCCCCTTCGGTCGAGCCCGCGTTCTAGCGGCCCCGCTGCAGCGTGGCTTGCGAGCGCGCGTGTGTGAGCGCCGACCGTGCTCCGCTCGACCTCGGGCCACGAGCACCCGACGGCGACGTGGCGAAGCCCGTCGCGGCGAGTATGGAGCGAGAGAATCGAGACGATGGGTGCCCTGGCTCCCCGCAGCCACGTCAGCTGCGGGCTGCCATCAGCTCATAGCAACGGTAGCAAGCTGCGCGCGGTGTTCTTGTCGATCCACTTCTTGGAGAACAGCGCGCCGCCAGCGTTTTCTCTGGCCGTGGTCCCCATCGGCAACTTCATGTGGCCGTGCTTCTCGTCGGCGTTGCGGACCATGTTCACCAACTCCTCTGGAGCGGTTGCTGCCTCGAGCGCGTCTGCCAGCTGCCCGTGGTACATCATGTGGTCCTTGGCATCGGAGGGCTCGTTGACGTCGGGCACCCCGACGGGATCGAGGTCGGACTTCAGCCCGCCCAGACCATATTCGTCCGCGAAGAACACGTTGATCAGGGATTTGTCGTCGTCATAGACCAAGCCCCACAACTTACCTGTCGATCCGGGAACGAATGCGTGCAATGTCATCGTAGCTCCATGGTGCAACCGATGTGCCAGGCTACGCAATGACGTCCGCATGGGTGTGCGGAGGCGGTGTAGGCCACCAGCGGGCAGGTACGACCCCCCACGACCCATCGCCGCCACTCGCTCGAGCGCCGAGGGTGGCGCAGTGGCGACCCTGCTCGCCACCTACCGGCTAGTACGGTTGCGGCATCGTTGGTGATCCCGCACCGACAGTGCCCTTCAAACGAGGAGCGCTGCCGTGCCGCCCAGCGCGAACAGGACCGACAGCGGTGTGTACAACAGGTCGTCCAGGCGGCCGAAGCGACTGGTCCGATGTGTCTTCGTGAACCCGACGTAACGACCATCGCCCGCAGCACGCACACCAAACACGACCGTCGCCGCGATCACGACGGCATGCAGCCCGAACAGCTCCACGCCCGAGGCCAGGGCCGCAAACGCAGTGGCAGTGGTCAGCAGCGCAAAAGCGACCATGGCCGTCAGCCACGATGGCGGCCGCAACAACAGCGTGCCGTTGTCATCGGTGGGCAGGGCGGCGTCCATCCCCGCACGCAGCCCGACCGCCCACAACAAGTGGAGCACTCCCACCGCGCACAGTGCCGCCGCTGCGGTGAAGCTTACGCCGACGAGCCCGGGCCCACCGAGCCATCCCCCGGCAATGGCCGCTGCCGCGGCAGCCACCACGAACAAGGGCCACGCCAAGTGCCCGCGGAGCATGATGAAGATGATCAGGCCCGAGACCGCCCCGACCACCGACAGCACCGTCCACATCGACGCGCCCAGGGCGAGTGCGGCCAGTCCCAACCACGCGATCGAGGTGAGGTGCCACGCAAACCGAAACACGCGCTCGGCCGCCCAGCGCGGGATAGGTAGCTCCCAGGGGCGCGCAAATAGAGGACGCAGCAGCTCACGCTCACCGAGAAACGAGTGCGCGAGTGCCAGCAGGCCGAATCCGGCCGCAGCAACGACAGGTGCCATCGATCTTTTCTCCTGTGCGTGGACCATACCACCTGGTATGTTTCCCGCAACCGAGATTCACCAATGGCCCGACTGCAACGTGAGGCGTGGGTAGAGGCTGGCTTCGCCGCTCTGTGCGAAGCCGGGGTCGAGGACGTGCGCATCAACCCGCTGTGCGCTCGGTTGGGTGTGACCAAGGGCAGCTTCTATTGGCACTTCACCAGCCGCGACGCTCTGCTGCACGCGTTGTTGGAGGTGTGGGAACAGCAGGGCACGGAGTCGATCATCACGGCTGTCGACGGCGCCGATACGACTGCGGCGCAGCGCGTTGAGCTGCTCATCACCACCGTGTTCGCCGAGGACCCGCAGACCGATCGCATCGAGCCCGCCATTCGGGCCTGGGCCGCCAACGACGAGAACGCTGCGGCCGTGGTAGCCCGGGTCGACGAGCGCCGCTTGGCCTACGTACGCGACCTGCTGGTGGCCACGGGGTTGTCACGAGCGGTCGCCACCCACCGCAGTGCGCTCGTGTATCGCGCACTGATCGGTGAGTTCACCTGGCGCAGCCACGGCGGACCACCGTTGAGCAAGCGAGCGTTGGCACAGCTGGGGAGGATGGTCCTCGACCACGACGGCTGAGCCCGGGCCCACCAGAGCCCCACTGCCAGCATGCTTGTCGTCCATGCGAGGTTCTGGCCAGGATCGCGCGTGCTCGACGCTCGCACTGCCCCCTCCATCGCCGGGCGGCACCGAACGGCCGCGCCCGACTGAAAGCACGCGGCTGGCTCCGCGTTGTGCTCGCCGATGGGGATGCTCCAAACGAGGCACAGTAGCCGGACAACCGGCATTGGAGCATTGTTGGCGGCCGCAACTTTGTTCGCTGGCTGTTGCCCCCGTCCTGTGTCCACCTCGACGGCCACGCCCGCGTCTGAATCCACGGCGTGGCAGCTCCCTCGGATGTTCGAGCCCTCGCCGTTGCTCCAACTGGTTCGGATCGAGCGCGAGGCCTCAGAGGCCGTCCGTGTAAGCCAGCCGCCCTCCACCACCAAGCCAACGGCCGCTCGCTCCACGGCACCCACGGACGAAGGCGAGGAGACCGACCTGCGTCCAGGGATCGTCGATGACGAGGTTGCGGCCCCGAACGACCCGGTCGACGACGGCGAAGCGCAGGACGACGGCGAAGCGCAGGACGACGGCGAGCAGCAGGACGACACCGAGCAGCAGGGCGAACGCGAGAACGAGGAGGACGACGAGGTCCGTACCGTGGTCGTCAAGCGCACTCGCTTTGCGACCCACGAGGACCTCGCCCGATACGCACTGCGACACGCCGAGAACCGACGCCCCCGCATACTCTACCCACGGCGGCTGCTGCTGCGGCGCTCTGGTCCCATTCGGAGCTGCCGCGCCGCGACGGCGGAGGATCGTCGGCGAGGAGCCGCGCTGGTGACTCGCATGCGACCCTCCGTCAAGCAGTGCATCATCGACGACCGAGCGCGGCGCCCCGACATCATGCTCAAGGCGCCCTCGTCTCTGGTGCTGTATCAGTCGACTGTCGCCGATGTGTCCTACGAGCTGTCGGTGCACCTCGATCCTCGGGGCGAGACCCACGTGACCTCCACCAAGGGCGGACTCAGCGAGGAGGGGCGCCGCTGTGTGGCGGCCGCGGTCGATGAGCTACGAGAAGGTACGCCCTCGGCCCGCATGGAGATTCCGCTGGTGGTGTTCGCCCAGCGAGAGTTCATCATCACCTCCAGCCCGTTGCACAACCGAGTCTCGCGCGAGGCCGCGACGCTCGGTTGGCTGCACTACGAGCGCGGGGAAGACGAGCTGGCCTTGGCCTACTTCCGGGACGCCTACTGGACCTTCCACATGGCCGAGTACAAGGTGTTGGTGGGCATGGCGCTCGAGAGGCTTGGCCGTCCGGGCGAAGCCGCCTTGGCCTACGCGGTCTTCGTCAAAGAGCGTCCCTATGCGCCAGAGGTCCCGCGTCTGCGAGACACCATTGCCCGTCTTCAGGCCGCGGCCATCGCCACCGCACCGCACACCACTCAGGGACCACGCGCGGTCACCCCGTAGAGGTCGGGTCGGGTCTTGCGGGGTCGGACTGCGCAGGGTCGGCGACGGGCGGGTAGTCGCGTAGCCACTGCTCGATCTCCACGGCCGTGACGTTGGCCTCCGCCTCGGGATCCGGCCCGGCCAGGTCACCAAACAGGCGCGCTGCGATCTCCATGAAACGGCGGGCCTCGTTGCGCTTGCCCTGCCCTTCGAGCGCCAAGGCCAGCTGCGCCCACGCGGACGCGACGGAGACGTCGTTGGGGCCCATGACGCGCTCGTAGATCGCCGCAGCGCGACGGATCAGCGGCTCCGCCTCCGCAAAGCGCTCTTGGTCTTGTAGCAACATCGCCAGGTTCCAGACCGTGCCTGCGCTGTCGGCATGCTCGAGTCCGAGGGTGCGCTCCCGAATCGCCAGCGCTCGGCGATAGAGCACCTCCGCCTCCGCCCGCCGTCCCTGCTCGGCATGCATCAGTCCCAGCGTTCCGATGATGCGGCCCAACAGCGGGTGCTCGGTCCCCACCGAAGCCTCGAGTGCCGTCCGGGCCCCCTCCATACTCGCAAAGGCCTCGGTCACCCGTCCTTCGCTGTAGTAGGCCCGCGCGAGCGCGTGCATCGTGGTGGCCGCCCGCGCCACATCGCCAGCTTGCTCGAACAGCGCGAGCGCACGCTCCAGCTTGACCCGGCCCTCATCGACCTCACCTCGGCCGGCCAACAACCGCCCCATGTTCGCGAGGTGATCGCCGAGGTACGGGTGCTCGGCCCCCAGTGCCCGCTCGTGGATCTCGAGCGCTCGCTGCAACAACCGCAGCGCACCGTCGATGTCACCCATGCCCTCGCGAACCGATGCCAGGCCGCCAGTCACGATGGCCAAGTCGGGGTGGTCACCGCCCAGCGTGCGCTCCTTGATCTCCAGCGCCTCGAGCAACACCGTCTCGGCCTGCTCGTGGTGCCCCGCCTGCTCGAGCACCAAGCCGTGGTTGGCCAGCGCGCTGCCCAGCCTCGATGGATCGTCATCCCGACGCGCGAAAGCCAATGCCGTGCTCGCCCACTGCTCACCGGCATCCGTGCGCTCCTGCTGCACGCCCACCACGAACGTCAGCAGGCTCGCGGCGTCGACGGCCAGCACGTCGTGCCCGTGCTCGACGGCCAGCACGAACGCGCGCTCGAGCCGAACCGCAGCCTCTGCATCTCGACCCCGTCCCTGGAGCACCGAGCCGCGACGAAATTGAATCTCGGCCATCATGGGCCCGTAGCCGAGCCCCTCCGCCTCCTGGGCCAGACCCGACAGTTGGACCTCGGCCTCCTCGAACCGCCCCACGGACTCGAGCGCGGACACCCGAGCCAACCGCTGTCGCAGCCCGCGAACTTGCTGTGCGACCGCGGCGTCGTCGGGAGGGGCCACCGCGGCGCGGAGCGCCTGCACATCCTCGCACCGGGCAATGGGTGGCAACGTCGACACCAGCGTGACCGCTCGCTCCACGACCGCTTGGTCGGCGTGGGCCAGCACGTCCACCGCCTCCGCCATCCGAATCTTGCGACTGCTCAGGCACTCCATGCGCAGCGCCATGACCTCCTCGGTCTGCTCCATCCGCACGTGAGTGGCCTGGCACGTCTCGGTGTGCATCTGGGCCCACTGCTGCGCGTACCGGGTCAGATCGGTGCGCGCGCGGGCCCAGGTCTGCTCCGCGTACGGCAGCCCCGTGGCCTCGATGGCCTCGTGCACCGTATGTTGCCGCGCGGTATCCCAGACACCGACGAGCGCATCATCGGCCCCACCGCAGCGCTGGTTCACCACCCGCGCCTGCTGCCACAGGCCGACTCCCGTCGCCAGCAGGCCCCCGCCCAGCAAGCCCAGTGCCCAGCGCCGCCGACGAGGAGTCACGGTGCGCCGAAGCTCCACGAGCAGTGCGTCCATCGACGGCCAGCGCTCCGAGGGCGCCCGCGAAAGGCCCCGCCGCAAGATCCGAACGACCCGCGGGGGCACCATGCGCCGCCCCGCGGGAGGTAGAGCCCGCAGCTGGCCCGAGGCCAGCGCGACCGCCAGCTCCGCCGCGGTCGCGCCGGCATAGGGGCGCTCACCCAGCAGGGCTTCGTACAGCGAGACACAAAAACTGAACTGGTCGCTCGCTTCGTCGACCGGTCGGCCTTCGAGTTGTTCGAGCGCGACATAGGCCGGCGTCCCCACGAAGGACCCGGTGTGGGTGAGCTGATCGGTCAACCCCACGAACCCACCGTCGGTGTCCACCGCATCGGCACGCTGGGTCTCGGGCTGTTGCGGCCGCGCGAGGCCAAAGTCGAGCACCCGGACCCGACCGTCCTCCCCCAGCATGCAATTGCTCGGCTTGAAGTCGCGGTGCACCAGGCCTTCGGCGTGCGCCGCCGCCAGGCCTCGACCCGCCTGGAGGTAGACCTGCACGCACTGCTGCCACGCCGGCTTGCCCTCCCGCCACACATCGAGCGTCTGGCCTCGCACCAGCTCCATGGCGATGAATGTCCGCCCCTCGCTGCGCCCAATCTCGTAGATGTGGACGACGTTCGGATGGGAGAGCTTGGCCAGAGCCCGCGCCTCACGCTCCATCCGGCGGCGGGCTTCGTCGTCGACCGATCCGTGGAGCAGCTTGATCGCGACCGGGCGGTCGAGCGAAGGATCGCGGGCTTCGTAGACCGCGCCCATGCCCCCCGCTCCAAGCCAGCGACGCAGGACGTAGCGCCCCGCGTGCGGAGGCCCCTGGGCGCTGATCTGGGTGTCGCCGGGACCGAGCTCGTCGGCCTCTCCCTCGACGGTCCGCTCGATGTCGGCCGAAGCATCGGCATCGAGCGGAAGTCTCGGCACCGGTATCCCCCCCGCGCGCGACACCACCGTGACGGCCGAGTTTGGATCGGCCGCCGCCGGAGCTCGGTGATCGCGGGTCTGGTCGGGCTCTCGAGCCACGGCAGCGCGAATCGTACCCCGTTGCCTGCGATCGTGGGGCGCCGCTCATCAAACTCGCGACACAGACGGTCTCACCCACTGCAGCACGGCGAACACCCGGGCCCGGCGAACCCAACGTAGCCTCGAGCGTCGTGTGTCTGTGTCACGGCTCGTCCGGTTCGAGC
>JAHZJA010000431.1 GCA_022601155.1 Deltaproteobacteria bacterium
ACAGGCTTCGACTGCGATGCGAACCGTGCCGGGGACAACCTCGGGTACGGGCCGCTCGACGACCTCGAAATCACCACCGGGCTTGGAAACGACGACTGCTCTCACGCCGCCAGTGTACCGCGACGGGCCAATCGACTCGCTAGCGAAACTCGACGGGAAGCTCGGAGAAGCCCCGCAAGATGTTGTTGATGGCGATCGTCGGCTCGCCCACCTCGATGGTCTTGACTCGTTCGACCATCACCTCGAGCAGGGTCCGCAGCTCGAGCCGGGCGAGGTGGACGCCCATGCAGCGGTGCACTCCATACCCAAAGCCCACGTGGTCGGCATTCTTGCGGTGGATGTCGAAGCGCTCCGGGTTGGGGAACTTGCGCTCGTCGTGGTTGGCCGAGGCGTAGATGATGACCGCACGCGAGCCCTTGGGCATGACGGTTCCGCCGACCTCGAAATCCTCGTTGACGTAGCGGGTGAACGAGCGAATCGGAGACTCGATCCGGAGTACCTCGTGGACGGCCCCGGGGATCAAGCTGGGATCCTCGCGGATCTGCTGCCACTGCTCGGGGTTGTTGCCCAGCCGGTACAGCAGGTGCCCGGTGGCGAAGATCGTCGTGTCGAGGCTGGGGCCGACGTAGTCCTGCAGCAGCCCGCAGATCATCTCCTCTTTGATGATCCCCTCGTCGGCGGCATCGAACAACCGCGCCGCCCAGCCGTCGGGAACGACATCGGCGCGGCCCAGGCTCTGGGCGTAGGCGAAGGACTCGCGGACCCACGGCATCGCGACCTGGGCACGCTTGTTGAACGAACCCAGGGCGTCGAAGATGGCCGATGCCCACTTGAGCATGTTCTCGCGTCCGGCCTCGGGCAGACCCACCAGATGGGAGACCACGGTGACCGGCAGGAACTGGGCCATGTCGCGCATGCCCTCGAACCGACCCTTGGTGACCAGGCGGTCGATCAGCTCCTCGGCGACAGACTGGATCCGTCCGCGCAGGAGCTTCATCTCGCCCGCGGTGATCGGCTTCATCGCGAGTCGTTTGAACTTTCGATGACGCTCGCCATCACTGACCAAGGTGGTGACCTGGGTCGCGGTGTTCATGAACGTGTTGGCCGAGACGCCGCGTCCGGAGATGAGAACCTCATCGGCCCGCAGTGCATGGCGAACGTCTTCGAACCGTCCGATGGCGAACAGATCGTGCCGCGGTAAGTGCACCACGGGGCCCAGATCGCGAATCGCCCGGTAGTGGGGATAAGGATCTTCGATCAGCTCGCGCGAGTAGAAATCGATGTCGTAGCTGGGGCTCGAGGTGTCCATGCGACGGGTTCGGACGCTCGGTCTTCATCGGGTCGAGGGGGGCGCCGACTATTGATGAAGGGCGCACCGCCTCCCAGGTTTGACCGGTCGCTGAGCGTACCAGGATCCCGCCTCGAGAGCCCACTGCGGCACCGGGTCGCGCCCCCGGACGCAAAAACGACGCTGCGCAGACTCACGGGGCGTAGATGGCCTCGTGAAAGAGCCGTGACACGACGTGACCGTGCGTCGGGCCGGCTATGAGGTGAGGTGCCGACGCCGCTGACGAGCCGGGTCTGGCTGGGCCGCCGCGGGCTCGTCGGGCAGGTAGTCGGGTGGCCAAAACCGCTCGCACCACTTGCGGTAGGGGATGAGGGGTCCGTCGTCGGGCAACGGCTTGGGGTTGGCCAAGAACTGACGGTTGGTCCAGATCATCTCGTCACCGTCGAAGTCCTTGGTGGCGATGGCCAGGAACACCCGGGCGAGCACGTCTTCGAGCCCCACGCCGAGCAGTCGACGCGCCAGTGCGTTGAGAGGCTTGTCGATGGTGCGCCGCACCGACGACACCACGCGGATGTGGCAATCGGTGGGATTGACCGGCGTGATGAGGATGATGTTCATCAGCTGGAGCCCACCCTGCTGCGGGGTGAGGGTGGAGATGGACACCGCCATGCCCGGCCCCAGGATGCGGATGTCGAAGTGAAAGTCGCTGCTGTACGCCTGGCCGAGCCGCCGGATGAGGGCATGGGGACTCTGCGCGCCGGCCGTCCATCTCATGCGCATCACCGCGGTGAAGCTGCCGTCCTCAGCCTCGGCGGGCTGCTTTTCGACCGCGTGGATCTTCCAGTGGTGCACCGCGTAGAAGTGCTGGATGTCGATGATGTTCTCCGTGGGGAAGAACAGGTTGGTGGGGGCGAGTCGACGGCCCGCGTTGGTCACGGGCGGGCTCCAGCCGCGGAAGAAATCGGGGTCGGCGAAGGCGAGCGGACGATCGGGCTTGGTGCGGTCGGGGCCGTGCCAGATGAAGATCGATGCGGCCGCCTCGTGGACCGTCCAGGGGGCGGACTTGACGTGCCGAAGGTGGCGGGGATCGGCCACGAAATCCCCTTTCACGCACTGCCCGTCGCCGTCGAAGTGGAGCCCATGGAAGGGGCATCGCACACAGCCGTCCACGACTCGGCCGCCCACGCCGCGATGGGCCCCGAAGTGGGGACACTGCGCGTCGAGCACGACCGCGCGGCCTTCGGCGTCGCGAAAAGCGATCAGCGCGTGACCCATGAAATCGAAATTGGTGATCTGCCCGGCGACCACATCACTCGAGCGCAGGGGTGAAAACCAGTCGTGTACGTACTGCGGCGGAGGCCGCATGTAGCGCTTGGCCATCGGCCCCACGTTATCACGTGGGCAGCTGCAATACGGCCGCGGCGCGTTGTCCCGTGTCGGACGACGTGGACACGAATGCGAGTGGGCCGCGGGCGTAGCCGCGCAGCCCGGCCGCGACCGCCAGCTGGGCGAGCAGCAGCCCGGTTGCGGCCCCCGCATCGCCCCATGCGTTGACCGGAGTCCAAAACCGGGAGGGGTCGACGAAGTCGTCACGGCAGCGCACGAGGCTGAAACCGTGCTCGTCGGCGCGGTACGGCTCGGCGTTGCGGTCGAGATAGATGTCGGTGACCTGCTCGTCCGATGACAGCGGCCCTAGAGCGGCCCGCCATGCATCGGTGAGGCCGCGGCCCAGGCAGACTTCCTGTCGTCCGATCGTGATCGCCTCTTGCCCGAGGCCGAGGCCCGCCACGCTGGCGAGCACGGGGGCACGCAGCTGCTGCGCGAGCCCGGTCGTCCCCAATAGCGCGAACGCAGCGGCCTCGCCAGGCAGCACCCCCCAAGGGCCCTGCGGTCCGTGGAGCCGCCCTTGTTGGTCGAGCCACTCGAGAGCAACGGGGTCGAACCACGAGTCGATCCCGCCCACCAGGCACAGCTCGACCTCGCCGTCGCGCATGATCTCTTCGGCCACCGCCAGGGCCGACAGCCCGCCCGCGTTGCCGATGGCCACCGTCCGGATGTCGGTAAACTCCGGGACTGCATGAAGGCAGCCCTGGGCGACCACGTCGATGAGGGTCGTGGTGAGATCGTCGGGGAGGCCGGGACGGGGCGGCGGCACCGACAGCACGAGTCCCACCGCCGTGTGGTCGTCGATCTCGACGCCGCGCAGTAGCTCCCGCAGCGCGGGCTCGGCGAGGGCACGGAGGCGTTGCTCGTGGGTGAGCGTCGGGGCCAGGTAGGTCGCCCATGCACCGATGACGGGTCGGCCCTTGGCGTCGAACATGAACGGGTGCTCGGTCAGCCGAGACAGGCCTGCCCGGACGGCCGCGCAGGTGCTGACCCACGAACGCCCCACGGGGGTGCTCGCCCCGAACCGAAGGAACTGAAGCTCGACCGTCATGGTCCGACCTCGTTCAGATCATCACCTTGAGGAACACGTCGGTGGCCACCAGGTCGTGGACCCGGGGGTGGCACGGCAGCGCGGTGTGCCAGACCAACTGGAGACGCCGATGTTCGGGTTCGATGATGAGTGTGTGCAGCACCGCCTTGTGCTCGATCTGGCCGTCCCCGAAGAAGGTGCGAAACGCTGGTCGCATCTTGGGTACATCGAAGACGAGGGAGCCCTCCGGGGTCATGTTGATCAGCGCCACGGGCTCTCCCCCACGCAACGGCTGCTCGGTGATCTGGTCGGCGGGTGCGACCTGAAAGAAGGTCTCGTCGAAATCCACCGGGTAAAGGGGCATGCGGTCTTGCTGCCACTGCGCGTCGTAGGTCCCGGCGCGGTCGAGCCGAGGCTGCCAGCTGCGATCGATCGCGCCGAAGCCAGCAACCTCGTCGATCGGTCGACCCAGACCGCGGAGGTTGGGAGCAGGGGTTCCGGTGAGCTTGTGCTTGCGCTTGGCGTAGCCGATGCCCGCAGGGTTGTGTGGATGCCACCGGTTGGGGTCCTCGATGTCCTGCCCGCCATAGGCTCGCTCGTAGCGAAGTGGCATCGTCACGAACGGCACGGGGCGAGTGGTCGCTCCCACGGCGGCGTCGATCCACTGGCGATCACCGACGGCGACGACGGT
>JAHZJA010000432.1 GCA_022601155.1 Deltaproteobacteria bacterium
CGCCAGCCCGACCGATGCGGATCGATCTCCCGTGACAACGGTCGCGCAACCGTTGCGATCGCGGCTGCACCCGCACTCGAACCGCCATCCGTCCGATGTCGCGCACCGACCCGACCCCGCATGCTGAACAGCAACTCGCCATGGCAACCGGCGCCGGCCCGACGCGGCCGGCTCCGCGTGTCGGCGGCGAGAGATCGCAGCAACCCATCATGCACTCCGACACTCATTCCAGTTCTCCATCCACGCTCTATCGCTCGATCGGCGCCGCGCTGATCGGAGCGTTGTCACTCAACTGCACCGCCATCGAGGGCACCGACGGTAGCCCCAGCGAGCTCGAGTCCAGCGTAGACGCCGACGACGACCGCTCGATCATCGCCATCCTCGAGAGCCCCAACGAGGACCCCAGCCGCAGTCACTACGAGCTGAGAGCGCCCCAAATCGACCGGCTCGAGCTCCGCGGCATGTCCCCCGACGGGCAGGAGCTGTCCCGCATGACGCTCCAGCACCACCTCGATCTCGACGGAGTGCCCTGGATCCAGCTCGAGATCGACGACGAGGAAATCGCCATGGCCGGGCACCTGCGCCTGTTGACCGACGAGCACGGCCAGATGCGACTGGAGCTGGACGCACAGGTGGAGCAGCGGGTGGTGGCGATCCGGCTGGACCCGTCCAACCCCTCGGACGCCGAGATCTTCGGCTTCCCCGGCGCGCCCCAAGGCGAGTTCTCGCCCTTGTTCGACTACGACGACGCGCAGGGCATGGCGTCCCGCATGATGACCGCGCTGGCGCGCGTGGGCAGCCTCGCCCCGAGTATCGACAGCGCCTTGGCAGCCTCCGCCGCCCCGTCGGACTTCCGCGGCGCAGTCACCTGTGGCTCCTGCGTCCTCGATGCGATGGGAGCACTCGGCTTCTCGGTGGCATGCATCGCGGCGTCGGTCGGAGCGGGTCTGGTCTGTGCATCCCCGGCGGGAGCGATGGCCTGCACCGCCGCCATCGCCACGGCCGCTGCTGCATGCGGGACCGCGTTCGGTGACCTCAGTGACTTCGTCGAGGATTGCAGGGGAGCGTGTGCCGACTCGGGACCGCTGGTCGACCCGTGCTCCGGCGGCTGCTCGTGCCCGGGGGGCCCGGAGTAGCTCGCCTCGTCGCTCGATCGCAGCGGACGTACCTGCGTCCGTCGACACCTCGCGCCGCGGTTGCCGGTCGGATTCGTGCCTCGTGCACGCTCGACTCGGCAACACGCGGTGCTCGTGCATCAGCCGCCATCGTGCGCGCTCGGCATGTCGGTTGCGCCTCCGATCGGCACCGCCTTCACGGTGCGCGTGCATCACCCCACCACCGGACGCGCCCACCATGGACCCTCACCGACCGCAGCTGGTCACCCGCCTCCAATCCATGTCGCTCGACGCCGACCCATGGCGGGCTCGCTCCTCGCCACGCACCACAGATCTTCTCTTGCCTCGGCCGGCTTCGGCACAACGACCGTCACCAACGAGGATCGTCTCGCGCCCCATGGGTCGTCCGTCCGATGGCTGGTCTCGCCCCTCCGAGACACAGTCAACCCATCGAACGCGACGCGACGGAGCCACTTGCAAACCGGTGGTCAGCACGCGGCGCCTCTCCAGGAACGAGACCCATGACCTTCCCAACCCTGTACACCTCATCGCTCCACGTACTTCGACCGCTGGGTGCCTTGCTTCTCGGCGCCATGGCCCTCAACTGCACGGTCGCGACCGATGGCTCCGATCCCGTCGCCGACGAAGCCCAGTCCTCCGACGATGTCGAGCGCACCCTGATCGCGGTCGTGGATGCCCCCGAACAGGACCCCACGCGCAGTCACTACGAGATCCATGCGGTCGACGACGACGCTGCCGTCGAGCTGCGGGGCTTCTCGAACGATATGACCGAGGTCTCCCGGGTTCGGTTCGAGCTGAAGACCGATCTCGAGGACGAGCCCTGGGTGCAGCTGGACGTCGACGACGAAGAGCTCGCGTTCTCGGGCCATCTGCGCACGGTCGACGCCAAGGGGCGCACGTGGCTCGAGCTCGATGCCGAGGTGAACGATCAGGTCGTCGCCCTCCGGGTGGACCCGGAGGACCCCCTCGCGGCCGAGATCTACGGCTTCCCGGGCGCGCCCGAGGGCGAGTTCTCGTTGCTGATCGACTACGACGACGCCCAGGGGCTCGCCGGTCGATTCATGACGGTGCTCGCCAGGCTGGGGGCGCTTCAGACGGGGCTCGAGCAAGCGCCGTTGGTCCGTGAGACCGGTGCCCTGGACTTCCGCGGGGTAGGCTGCATCTCGTGCATCGGTCAGGCCGCAGGTTCGCTGGCGCTGTCGGGGGCATGCATCGCGGCCATCATCGGCACCGTCGCGGCCTGCTCGGGTGGACCGCTGACCGCAGGCCCGTGTGCCCTGGGCATCGCTACCGTCGGCGTCGCCTGTGGCCAGGCCGTGATCCAGTTCAGTGATTTCTTCGACAGCTGCCAGGGAGCCTGAGCCGATCCTGGGCCCAACGTCGATCCTTGCGCAGGCGGGTGCTCGTGCCCCGGAGGCTCGGTCTAACCCCCGACGATCATCCTGGGCGTCGTGCCGTCGCGTGTCGACACGATGCCCAGGGCTCCGCGGGCGGCCGCCGCCGCATCCTGGTTCTCCAGCGCCGAGATCCACTCCTGGCTGCGTCGGATGGCGACGCCCCGGGGGTCGAACCATGGCGGCAGTCGAGCCCGAGCCCGTCGCGCCAGCTCCAGCGCCGCGTGTCCACGTCCTCCGTACGCCTCCAGCCGGGACTGGAGCGCGAGCAGCTCCACCACGACCGGCGATTGGGCAGCCGCCAGCGCACGTCGGCCCCGCGCCGCGGCAGCGGAGATTCGCCCCTGTCGCACCAACAACGCCATCGACATGAGCTCGATCTCCTGCCGCAGCGTGCCCATGCGCGTGTCGGGCCCGCCCAAAGCTCGTGCCTGGGCCAGTGCCGCCGCCGCGACCTCGCTCCGTCCGTGGTGCAGCTCGATCTGCGCGAGACCCAGCTGGACCCACGCAAGCTCGACCGGTCTCAATGTGCTCGGCTCGAGATCGTCGAGCAAGCGGTGGATCTCGGTCAGCGCCACAGCGCCCTCGCCGAGGCGATCGAGGGTACTGGCCAGCGACAGCCGTACCCGAGCGGTCTGCGGGTGCGAGGGACCCAGCGCAACCTCGAGTACGCGAGCGGCCCGCGACAGATGGTGGCGCGCCCGCTCCCGCTCGTCACGCCCCAGCGCGAACGCCCCGAGGTTGGCGAGGACCCGACCCACACGGGGATGGTTGGGGCCGCGGGTCGCTTCGTGCACGCGCAGCGCCTCTTGCAGCTGGGCGCGAGCCCCGTCCTGCTGCCCGGATCGCGCCAGGGCGATGCCCAGGTTGTTGCGGGCGACGGCGATCGCAGGGTGCTCGGTACCCAGCAGCTGCAACCGCATCCACAGCGAGTGCTCGAACGCCCGCAACGACCCCTTCACGTCACCACCCGCCAGGCGGGCTCGACCCACCCCCTCGAGCGAAGCGGCCACGGCCAGCGAGGGCTCGGGCCGCGCCGCACGGCGCAGCGCCAGCGCCTCCCGATGCAGCGCGAGCCAACGATCGGGCTGCCCCAGGCGACCCGCGAGCTCCGCTTGGGCGTACAGCAACGTCGCTCGTGTCTCTCCCCCCACCCCCAGCCGCGTACGTCGAGACTCCGTGGCCTGACTCCACTGATGAGCCGCCTCGAGGTCGGGCTCGTGGCTCGTGGCCACGCGGAGCAGCTCCACCCCCGCCTGGAGAGCGGTGAGATCATCGGCGACTTCCACCGCGTCGAAGTACGCTCGCTCGAGCTCGTCGTTGGCCTCGTCATAGCGAACCAGCTCGACCAGCGCTCGCCCGTGGGCGAGCCGAGCCCGGGCCAGTGCACTGCCCTCTCCATGGAGCAGAGCCATCGTCACCGCTTCGTCCGCGCGGGCCAGGGCATCGTCTAGGCGACCGGCGAGATGGCTGGCTTCGGCTTCGGCCAACGCTCGCTCGAAATGCTCGCCCTCCACCACCGTGGAGCCCCACGGCAGGCCCGCCGCCGTCCAGCAGTCGCGGGGATCGGGGAGCGACTCGGCGGCCCGAGCCGCATGCTCGGCCGTCGCCCCGTCGGCCGAGGCCAGCACGTCCCCCAGCGCTTCGACCCGCAGGCGAGCCCGGGACAAGCACTGCGCCGTGACCAGCGGCGACAGACCCCGCGCCGCTGCGGGATGGTCGGCGGCACGACACACGCCGCGTCGCAACCGCGCCCACGTGCGCGAATAGTCCGTCAGCACCGCATCGACGTGCCGTCGCGAGTCGGCCGCAAACGGAGCGTCGGTCGATGACCACGCACGCTCCACCGAGTCCCGCTGCGCCGCGCCCCACACGAGATCGTCGTGCACATCGGCACAGGGATCGGCAGGGGCCTCTTCACCGAGGGTACCGCCGGCCGATGTCGCGACCGCCACAATCGCGAGTCCGAGGCCCGCCGCCATCCACGATCGACCACGGCGGGCGGGCGCGAGGGCGTCGATGAGGGCCGCCATCGAGGCAAAGCGCCGGTCGGGTTCGGGCTCGAGCCCACGCCGAATCGCCGACCAGACCCGACGACTCACCCGGCCCCGCTCCACGTCGATCAACGCCCCGCGTCGCTTGGCCTGGCGAAGTCCGCCCGCCCCCTCGACGCGAAACGGTGACTGCTCCCACAGCGCCTCGAACAGGGCGACACACAGCGCGTACTGGTCGGTGGCCGCCGACAGCGGTCGCCCGTCGTGCTGCTCGGGCGCCATCGTCGATGGGGTCCCCTCCCCTGCCGCCGCGTGAACTTCCGTATCGGTCAGCGACGCCACCAGGCCGAAGTCGGACACCAAGACCTCCCCCGAGGAACGCACCAGCACATTGTCGAGCTTGAAGTCGCGGTGGAGCAGGCCCACGCGGTGCGCCGCGGCCAGGCCACGCGCCGCACAGATGAACGCCGACACGATGCGGGACACCGACGGTCGCTCACGCGCCAGCCATTGTCGCATCGTGCCGCCATCGACCAACTCCATGGCCACGAACGGCCGTCCGTCCGAAGCCCCCACGTCGAACACCCGCACGATGTTGGGATGACACAGCCGCGCCATCGCCCTCGCCTCCCGCGACAGTCGAGCGACGCGGAGCTGGTCGTCGCGGCCGGGCCGCAAGACCTTGAGCGCCACCGTCCGCCCCAGCTCGGTATCGTAGGCCGCGTAGACGATGCCGGCCCCTCCCATCCCCAGCCGGCTCCCCGCCACATAGCGGTGTAGTCGCTGACCTCGCTGGATGTAGCACCCGGGGTCGACCCCACCGAGGTGGCCGCCCGAGGTTCCGGTGACGACCGTGGAGGAAGGGTTGGACACAGGCCGATCAACCAACGGATTCTTCTTGGAGCCCGTTCTCGAACAGCCACCGCGTCAGCTCGGCCCGAGATCCGATCCCGAGCTGCGCGTAGATGTGCTCGAGATGGCTGGCAATGGTGCGCGGCGCGAGCCCGAGGAACCCGGCCACCTCGGCGTTGGTCGAACCCAGCGCGACCAAGCGCGCGACCTCGAGCTGTCGCGGAGTCATCTCCCCTGATACCGACGACACGCCTGGGGCATGGCGCGACAGCTGCAACACGAGATGACGCCCCAGCGCGATGCGGTCACCCTCGCGGACGAGCGCGACATCGATGGGAACCCGATTGACGAAGGTGCCGTTGGTGGAGCCGAGATCGAGCAGGTTGACGATCCCCTCCCGCCCGACGATGAGCCGCGCGTGACGACGCGAGACCCCGCGGGCCTCGAACCCCAGATCCGCATCGGCACCTCGACCCAACACCGTCGACGACTTGCGCAGCCGGATCCGACGCCCCGGCGACGACCCACGCACCACCTCCAAGACGGGCGGCCCCGGCTCTTTGTCATCCACCACGGGATCACGCGTCGTACCGCGCTCTACGACAGCCAACTCCACCATGCAGCCCTCCTTGCCCAACTAGGATAGTGGCAAAACCGTCGAAACCAACATGAGGTTACGGCAATCCGTCCCGCGGTTGCGGATCTCGATTGCCACCGCCATCGCCGGGAAACCAACGGTTGACGCCTGACTCGCGAGTGACAGGCGTCAACCCGTCACTCGCTCGCCAGGCGTAGCGGCAGCGGTTGTCCGTGCTCATCGACTTGCACGTAGACCACCTCGGCCTCGGTGACATCGCGGGGTGGGACCCCACGCGCACGTGCGGTCGAGCTCTCGGCCACCACCCGCACGCACGTCACCACCGAAGTCTTGCCGCACGAGACCACACGGGCGTAGCACGACACCGAATCGCCGACGTGCACGGGGGCCTTGAACACCACCTCGCGCATCGACACCGTGACCACCTTGGCCGCCCCGGCTGCGTGGGCCGCCACCGCCCCCGCTTGGTCGATGAGACCGAGCACATAGCCACCGAAGATGGTCCCGTGGGCATTGGTGTCGGCCGGCATCGCCAGCACCCGAATCGCGAGGATCTCGTCGTCGTGCATGGGCCAGCGCCTACGCGGGAGGGGGAAACGCCTGGACCGCCGCGACGATCGCGTTGCGGATCGTTCCGGCGTCGGCGTAGTCGGGGCAGTAGCGCAGCGCGGGATCGCGTGCCGACAGCGTGGCAAACCGGCGCTCCTCGGGCCCGAAATCGTAGCTGAGGATCACCGGGCCTCCGTAGCCACACTCGCGGAGCGTCCGCAGCACGAACAGCCCTTGGTTGTCTTGTTGAAACCGACGAGCCCGCGCCACGTCGCCGTTGAACCGGGCCGACAGCTCCACCAGATTCCCCAGCAGCGCCTCCTCGGGAGTCCGGTCGAAGCGCATGTCGAGGTAGACGAGATCGGGGCGGCGCTGCGCCACCATCTGGCAGGCAGCCTCGCCGCTCTGCGCCTGTCGGTACACGAACCCGTGCGCCACGAAGGTGGACAGGTTGGTGAGATACTCGTTGCCGTCCTCGACCACGAGCACATCGATGGGTCGCGTGTTCACGCCGCAATTGCTCCGGTACTGGCTTCGTCTTCGACGGTAAAGAAGCGCAGCGACACCGCCTTGCTCCACCCCGGCACGCTCTCCACCGAGATGGCGCCATCATAGCGCGACAGCAGGTCGACGGTGATCCCCATCCCGCGCTCCACGTAGCGACCACGCAACATCTCGTTGGACAGCTGCTCGGGCGAGCGATCCATCACACGCAAGACCAGCGACGACAGCCCCGTGATTTCGTCGGTCTCCACCTCCAGCGCCACCCCCAGTCCGACCGGTGGCCGTGCGTACAAGATGCTCGACCGCAGAGAGTTGCGCAGCACGTTGGCGAGGATGTCCTCGAAATCGGTACGGAAGATCCGAACGACGCCACCGGCTCCCGACAGCTGGAGCGGGGCCAGGTTCTGTCCGGCAAACTGTTCCTCGCCCCGGACCAGGTCGTAGACCTCTTGCAGCAGC
>JAHZJA010000433.1 GCA_022601155.1 Deltaproteobacteria bacterium
GGAGCCCTTGAGGAACAGCAGCCGCTCGCGGATCTTGTCGCCGCCCGCCTGCAGGCTGGCGAACGCGGGCATCAGCGGGGCCACTACGGCCTCGGAGGCCGTCTTGCCCAGGCTCATCAGCTTGTCGGCCAGCTCGTAGATCGCCAGCCACTCCACCCCGACCATCGCCGACAGCAGCAGCTTCACGCCCGAGATGACGGCGGTGTTGACCACCGACAGCAGCTGGAAGCGCCCGCCGACCGAGAGGATCTTGCGCATGCCGTCGCGCGAGATGAACCGTGGGGACAGTCGCACCTGCGGCAGGCGGCGGCGCACCATGAAGTACGCCGCAAAGTGGATCGTGACCTGGCCGATGGCGTGACCGATGGCCAGCCCGATGAGCCCGTAGCCCATCAGCAGCAGGGGCAGGGTGATCGCAAAGTCGATCACCGAGGCGATGACGTACAGCCGATAGGTCAGGTCGATGCGCTGGAGCCCGGCGAGGATCTCGAGGGTGGCGCCGACCGTCATGCGCAAGACGATCGTGCCGACCACGATCGCCAGCGCCCACACCGAGTCGGTCAGCAGGGCTTCGGGCACGCCCAGCGCCCGCATCATCGGCTCGCCCCACAGGATGGAGGCGGCCAGGCCGGCCAGGCCCAGGGCACCCACCGAGGCGATGCCCGAGCCGATGATGTAGGTCAGCTCGTCGAAGCGGCGGTGGCGAACGCACTCCGCGGTGAACTTGGTGTAGGCCAGCCCGAGGCTGGCGTTGGTCATCTGAACGTAGGCAGCGGCGCTGAAGACCAGCGTCCACACGCCGTAGCCCTCGAAGCCGATGGCGTTGATGATGACCGGGGTGAGGACGAACCGGGAGAGGATGCGCCAAAGCTGCGCCAGGCCGCCCGTGATGGAGCTGCGACCGAGCGTCTTGATGTTGATGGCGTTGCTCATGCGGCAGGCGCCCGGCCCGGGCCAGTAGGCCCCAGACTAGTCGGGCTGGCGGGCGCCGAAGTCGATCAGGTTCTGCTTCCAGAACGCCGTGGGCTCGTTGTGCGGGAAGTAGCGGCTGATCTGGTCATGGGCGGCCTTGGCGATGCTCTTGCGCAGCTCCATGTCCTCGGCGTCCAGCATGCACTGCGCCGCCTCGGCGGGCGAGTTGGCGATCAGCGCCGTCTTGCGATCGTCCATGGCGAAGTTGGCACCGCGGGCATTCTTCCCGATCACCACGATGCCGGCCGCCATCGATTCCTGCGGGGGCAGGGCGCAGCCCTCGATGTCACCCGAGGCCAAGAACAGCTGCGGCCGCTGCATCTCCTTGGCCAGCTCCATGAACGGTACGCCGTCGATGAGCTCGAAGCGCCAGTATCGGCCGCCGCGCTCGCGGTAGATCCGCCGTGTCTCGGCGATGTACTCGGGACCCTTGCGGGGGAAGGCAAAAGCCAGGCCCTGCTCACGGTGTTCCTGCGGGATGAACGGAAACACCTCGTCGTCCACGATGTTCGGGACGATGGGGATCTCCTTGCCGGGGAACGTCTTTTGGCACAGCGCCAGCATGAACGGGGAGTCCGTCCACATCGTCACCCGGTCCGAGCACCAGTCGAAGTCGGCTCGGATGTGGATGGGCACCTGCATGTAGGCGATGACCGGTCCCTCCACCTCGTTGATGATGTCCGAGGCGAAGTCGGGGACGAGGATCACGTCGTCGGGCCGTCGTTCGGACCACTTGGTCATCGGCAGGTCGAGGATCCGCCACGTGTCCCCGTAGGTGTCCTTGCCGCTGAGGCTCACCAGGCACGCATCGACGCCCAACTTTCGGGCGATCCAGCAGTGCCGCATGTTGTTGAGTGTTCCGCCCCAGGCCACGGAGGTTCGCAGCAGCGGGTGACCAAACAGCTTTCGCAGGGTGCGGCTGTTCCTCAGCGTCGGTCGGTGCTGCGCCCACTCGATGAACTGAGCGCGGCGACCCTGCGGGATGAAGTCGGGGACCAGGAACAAAAATCGCATCGTGTCGTTCGGTCCGTTCTAGAGGCGGTCGAGCGCGGCCTTGATCCGAGTGATCGCGAGGTCGACGTGGTCACGGCTGAAGTCCAGCACGGGGCGGAAGCGAAGGCTCCGCTCGCCAGCGGGGAGGATCAGGACGTGCTGCTCGGCGATCCGCTGCATGGCCTCGTCGCGCTTGGCCGAGTCGGGCAGGTCGAAGGCACACATGAGGCCGCGACCGCGCGCGGCGGAGATCATGGGGTAGGTGTCTTCGAGTTCCCGCAGCTTCGAAAGCAGGTATGCGCCGACCTCGGTGGCCGACTGCAGCAGGTTGTCCTGCTCGATGATCTCGATGTAGCGGGCGCACCGAACCATGTCGACCAGGTTGCCGCCCCACGTCGAGTTGATGCGGCTGGAGACCTTGAAGCAGGAGTCGATCTCGTCGACCCGCTCGGTGGACGCGATGCCGCAGACCTGGGCCTTCTTGCCGAACGAGAACACGTCGGGCGCGGTGTCGTAGTGCTCGAAGGCCCACCACTTGCCGGTGATGCCCATGCCCGCCTGTACCTCGTCGAACACCAGCAGTGCCTCGCGCTCGTCGGCGATCTGGCGCAGCGTGCCCATGAACTCGGGCGAGAAGTGCTGGTCGCCGCCTTCGCCCTGGATCGTCTCGATGATGATCGCGGCGATCTCGTCGGGCGACTGGTCGAAGGCGGCGTGGATCTGGGCGACGGTGGCTTGCTCGGCGGCGCGCGTGAGGGCCTGGGTCTGGTCGTTGACCGGGAAGTGCATCCCCGGGGTGCTGACCCGCGGCCAGTCGAACTTGGGAAAGTACTGGGTCTTGGCGGGTGAGAACCCGTTGGTCAGCGACAGCGTGTAGCCGGAGCGACCATGGAACGCCTTCTCGAAGTGGAGGACCTTGGTGCCGAACTGCGGATCGCCCTCGGCCGACACCCGGCCCTTGGCGATGTTCTTGCGGACCTTCCAGTCGAACGCCACCTTGAGGGCGTTCTCCACCGCCAGCGCCCCGCCTTCGATGAAGAACAGGTGGCCGAACGACTCGGGCATCGTGCGGCCCATCGCCTCTGCGAAGTCGGCCATCGCCGGGGTGTAGATGTCGGAGTTGGAGGGCTTGACCAGCGCCGCCTGCTGCAGCCGCGCCAAGAAGGCCTCGTCGCGCATGCCCGGATGGTTGTGGCCCAGCGGCATGCTCGCGAAGAACGAGAACAGATCGAGGAACTCTTCGCCGGTCGCCGCATCCACCACAAATGCACCGTGGCTGGCCGCCTGGTCGTAGACCAGCGACATGCCGTCTGCGAGGATCCATTTGCCGAGCACGCGATGGACGTCGGCGGGGGCGGTCTGATAGCTCGGTAGCTCGGCCATGGGAGGCGAGACTCTAGCAGGCCGCAGCCAGTCGGCGTCGCGTCACGGGGCGTCGACAGGGCTGGCCGCGCGTGCGGGCGAGCACGAGCGACGGCCGTCCGGGTGTGGCCGCGTGAAGGCGCGCACGCGGCCGAAACCGGGGTGAAACAACCAA
>JAHZJA010000434.1 GCA_022601155.1 Deltaproteobacteria bacterium
GATCAGCGACCTGACTCCTCTGGCCTCTCTGACGAACTTGACCGGGATCCTGCTCTACAGCAACCAAATCAGTGATCTCGGCCCCCTGAGTTCTCTTACCGACCTGATCATCCTCGAGCTCCAAGACAATCAGATCAGCGACCTGACTCCTCTGGCCTCTCTGACGAACTTGACCGTGATCCTGCTCTACAGCAACCAAATCAGTGATCTCGGCCCTCTGAGTTCTCTTATCAACCTGAACACCCTCGAGCTCCAAGACAATCAGATCAGCGATCTGAGCCCTCTGGTCGACAATCCGGGCATCGACGCAGGGGACTCCGTTTTCATCTTCTCCAACCCGATCGAGTGCGATCAGGAAGACTTGGACGATATCGCCGACCTGGAAGGGCGGGGCGTCGGGCTGTGGCACGACTGCTAGACTCGACCTTGGCGGATTTCCATGGGCCACAACGCCGTCAGCGGCAGCTGCCTGGCGAGGCTGCGCTTCGAAGGCGCATCGGGTCATGCGTCGAGGAGCGAAAACACTGCCACAGCGGTCGGGGGCGGTGTTATGGCGCGTGGAAGACCGCCAAAGTCGAGGCTAGAGAAGCCGACCGCATACCACGTGTGGCGACAACGGCGTCAGCCGAATGGCGATCGAGGCGCGAGGCCGAAAATCGTGGCGGGCACCCCCACGAGGGCCGAGCAACGCCGAGCCTCGTGGCGGGCGTGGTCGTGGCCTCGCGTGGCAAGCGGTTTCGCCTCGCGAGCACGACTCGATCGGGCTCGGCGGGTGTGATCTGCGATCCGGGAGGCCGACGTCCTCAGCCCTCCGAGACAGCCGGGACGACCTCCTGACCCATCACCTCTGCGGGCTGGAGCATCAGCCGCGGATCGAGCGTGGGTACTGCTCGTTGGATTCCGACGGGTGCTCGGTGAATCCGACACAATGGCCGCCCCCTGGGGCGGCCATCGCCTACGTCGTGTAGCGGAGCGTTGGCTCGCCATAGAAGTCGGCGGGAGCGTCGAGGCTCAGGCCCAGCTTCTCGGCCACACCGATCGACGCTCGGTTGCCCTCGTCGATGAATGCGATCACGCGCTCGCCCGGCCAGGACCTCTGGGCAAAGCGAAGAGCAGCTCCGGCCGCCTCCGTCGCAAAGCCCTGTCCCCAGTGCTGGCGGACAATCACCCATCCGATCTCGAGCTCCGGCCTAATCTCGCGTCGAAAGACCCCAACGGTGCCCACCGGACCCCGCGCAGGATGCTCGACCGTCCACCAGCCCGTGCCGGAGATCAACCAGCTCCCCGCACCACTGAGGAAGTTCCGCCAGATCTCGCGCGGGGTCGTAGCTCCACCGAGGTGCGCCATGGCAATCGGGTCCTCGGCGTCGGCCGACAAGACCTCGAAATCGGCCCGTCGAGGCTCCCGAAGCAGCAGGCGGGCGGTCTTCAGGCGAGGGATGCTGAAGGTCGGTCCCGCGATGGTTCGCGGTCGTGGTTCATTCATCTCAGCCACCGCTCGTTACTTCTGGTTCGTCATCACGGACCGCCGCTCGGGCTCCGAGTCCGGTCGCCCCTCGTCTCGACGGGTCCGGTCCAACTCGTACAACTCGACAATGATCGACGCAAGGCCGGCGCCGACATTGGCCGGCAATCGGGCGACGACAATGGGCCACCTGCGATGCTCGCGGAACGAGTCCAGGTCGGGGACGAACGTCCCCTGCTCGACGGACCGCCACCGGGGGCTCTCCCCTCGGCCGATAAACACCACTACGTCAACCTACGATGCGGCTGCTGCGGGCACGACGTGCCTCGGGCTGGTTCGAGGTCAGCATGACGGGTCGGGTACTCTCGGGCCTGTTCAAATTGCGGCCAATGATCCCTACCTTCGTGACGAAGTGACTTCCAGAACACCGCGATCATCGAATTGGACTCCGCGAATCTCGACTTGCGCGAGGGCGCGGCGGATCGGCAGGGGAGCAAGGAAGTCGTTGACGACCTTGGTTGACGTTCTCGACACCCGAGTCGGTCAGGAGATGAACGTCGGCGCTCTCGACGAACGTGAGTGCCTGCTGAACAACCGCTGCGGTGGTCTGCCCCATGATCTCGTCCGAAAGCTGCCAGGCGAGGACCTTCCGCGAGAAGTTGTCCATGACGGCGTGCAGGTAGACCTTGGCGCCGTTGAGAAGACGGATGACGATGACGTCCAGATGCCGCCACTGGTCTGGAGCACAGCCCGTATCCCGACCGCCGGCCGGCGTGGATGAAGCCGGGTTCGGGGCCGTCGCCAGCCTCGCTGGAGCATCAATCGGCGCCACGTGGACGAGGAGGCGAAGACCTGCCCGCACGCCCACTTACGAAAAACGACGGCGACCGCAATCGATCGATCGGACTGCCAGACTACCGGAGCGGCATCCACTGATGTGTGCCGACTTCCATCGCCTGCCACCGCCCCAGCTCGTCGATGATTCATGCACTCAGGCCCGAACGCATACGGCTCGCCGATCATCAAGGAAGAACGACAATGCCTGCGCCCTTCAGCCTCATCACCGGCGGTCACCCTCGTCGAGCCCACTGCCGCAGTCTCGCTCGTGTCGTTGGCGCTGCCTTGTTGCTGTCGGCCTGCTTCGATGTCGATAGCCGAGACCCTTGGGCCAGCGCTGGCGCCGACGCCGGCGCTGATGCTGATGGCACCAGCACGATCGGTGGCAGTGGACAGTCCCCCGGGGACTCCGCGGACAACCCAACCGGTGCCGACTCCACCGACACCGATACACAAGACTCTTCGACCGCCGACTCGGGGACGTCCGGAGGAACGACCGCGGGTTCGAGCGGCGCGTCCCCCGTATGCGGAGACGGAATGGTCGACCCCGGCGAAGACTGCGACGACGCCAACGCAGACGCACTCGACGGCTGCGTCAACGATTGCCGGCAGGGGCCGATCGGCGTCGCCATCGATCCCACCACCCCCGTGACCTTGCCCCTGCAAGGAAACCCCACCGGTGGAGACGCGACCGACCATGCCTGCCCCGAAGGCGAGGTGGTCATCGGCATCCGTGGCACTGCGGAAGACTGGCTCTACCAGCTCCGCGTCGTGTGTGGAGTGGTCGAGCTCGTCGACGAAGGGAACCCGGCCCTACATATCAGCGAGAGCACGGTGTTGCCCCTGCGCGGCGGCAGTCCAACTGGCTCCATGTACGATTCGATGTGCCCTCCGGATCATGCTGTAGTGGGCTTTGGTGGGCGCGCGGGCGCGTGGCTCGATCAGCTCTTCCTCCGCTGCGCTCCCTTGACCGTCGCGGACCAAGGCTCTGCATGGTCACTGGAGATCGGCGCGGTGACCGATCTGATGCCCGTGGGGAGTCCCGGCGGCAACGTCTTCGGCGCGGCGACATGCCCCGCCAACGCGGTAGCCACGATTAGCAACATCCGCCACGGCGAATGGATCGACGCGTTCGGGCTGACCTGTATGCCAATCAGCCTGTTGTTCTGAGCCTCACTCCCGTCGGCGGGCGAAGGCCAGCGGGGCCAGGCTGCTCAGCACTGCTCCAATGCTCCTAGGGAGCGCGCAGTTGAGACGCGATTCCTGCCAGATGTCATGGCCCGTAGCACGGCAACAAGGAGTTGTCGCCCGCGTCGCAGACCGACGACCGAGGTGCGCTCAGCCGGGGCGGACTCGTGGCCACCGCAACGACTGGGCAGTCCGCATGTACCGCCGGTAGGCCTCACCGTCGTGCAGCATCGCGAAGTCATCGACGTACACCTGGGCCTCCCGCTCCCCCGGGTCATTGGGAGCGCAGTGACATGCAGACCTCGCGCGCTCTCCACAGATCGCCCCAACGCAGCTCCTCTGCATCGCACAGAATTTGAGTGCCGTCGATCTCCCGACCGATCATCAGCGCGTCGACAGATCCATTGATCGTGGGGCTGGCGTGGTAGAGGATCTCGAACCCGGCGTCGAGCATCTTGGTCTTGACGCCCGATCCATCGGACCGCTGCGCCATGTCGTTGGCCACGTCTTGGGCTTGTGCCGGGCCATCATGTTTGGCCTCGAGTTGCACTTTGAAGCGAAGCCCGCTCAGGGTCGCGTAAGTCCCATCCTCGGTGAGCTCTGTATTCGACGGCACCCGGGCAACCAGGCCAAGACTGGCGATGGTCATGTCAACGACATCGGGGCGCTCACTGGCCACACGAATGGACTTGCAGAACTGCAACAACGTCGCCTCGTCATGGTCGCTCCCGTATCGGCCCTGGCACACGATTCCTGTGGACCCGTCTCGGCGAGACACGAGAAGATCGCGACGATTGAAGCGGTCTCCGCCGCCGTCCCCACGCACGACGAATCCGCCCTCGATATCGGAAATTTCAAGTTCGCCCGGAACGATGTCGCCAATGCGATCGCGGAACGCCGAGTCATCGCCGGACTCGTTCCGTCCAATGCTAATACGCGCGATGACCCCGTGGATTCGGACCTCACCGTTGGGAAAGGTGCGGGCGCTCCCGTCGTCGATGCCCCAGACATCGGGCCAGACCTGGATCCAATCGCCCGCTTCGATCGGCCCCTCCTGTGCGGGTTCCGGAGACGTTTCAGTTGCAGGATCTGTCTCGTGCGCCGCGGCTTGCAACCCGGGCGCGGCCTGCTTCACGGGAGCAGCAGGCTCCGCTACCGCTGGGCCGGGGGGCACCCGCCCACCACATGCCGCGAAGGCCGCAAGAAGCGACAGGAGACCACACCGACCCCGCAAGCAAACAAAGCAGCCGACCATGCTCCACAGACGGGCGGAGGCATGCCGGGTTGCAGGCTTGAAATCGGGGGCAGACGCGACGATCGCAACATTGATCACGACACGGTCCACTTTTCGGCCGCGTGGCGCGACGCTCGCCCGCGCGAGTATCGACGACGCCGACGCGCGCTCGAACTCCGCGGCAGCGGGCGGTGAGCAGAAGCCGATCAGCGCCGCGACGTACGGACGACACACCTGCACGTGCACGTGTATCTGTCGGACGACCGCGTGTTCACGACGCAGACTTACTTCGAGGAATCCGCACGCGACTCCACCTACGCCATGTCCCCCTACGACGAGCCACGGAGCGCGCCGTACCCCACCAACGCCCAGGAGGGCATACCGCCCTCCAAGATCATGCAGTTGGAGGAGGAGGACACGGGGCTGCTCGCCACGATGGTCCTCGTCACCTAGCGGCGCTGCGGCTAGGGATCTTTGGCCGCAAGTACCCGACCCGTCATGCTGACCTCGAACCTGCCCGAGGCACGTCGTGCCCGCAGCAGGCGCATCGTAGGTTGACGTAGTGATGTTTGTCGGCCGAGGGGAGAGCTGACGTTTGTCGGCCGAGGGGAGAGCCCGTGGCGGGCATGGCGAATCCTCGCCATCTGTGTCGCAATGCGCGAGCGCGAGGCCGAACGGAGCGCCGTAGAGCAGGAACTCGGCGGGCATGGAGGCCTTCTTCGCGTCTTTGAAGTCACGCGGGGGCGATGCGTTCGAGGGCGAGCGCGGAGGCCTCGTCGGCGGGATACAACAACTCGACGCGTAGCTCATCGAGGGTGATGTCGTGGGCGGTGGTCAGCTCGCCGACGAGGGAAAACGTTCGAATCATGGCATCCCCAACCCGAAACGTTGGGCAGATCGCCACCGAGTCGCCGGCCGAGGGTCCGCACTCGGCCTCCGCCAACGTGCATAGCTCTGCCAGCCTCGCGTCGAACGGGGCTCGTCGCGCGTCGCGTCGCAGTCGCCCGAGGACGGCACGTGCCACCGCGGGGCTGTTCTCGAGGCGGGTGCGCAACGGGCCGTCACGAAGCAGCAGCGCTGCGAGGTTCTCGCCGTCCAGGTCTCCGAGCAGCTGGCGCCCGGGATCGTTGAGCCGCACGATGTCCCACCACCCGTTGACGATCACCCCCGGATACGGCGCGTGGGCTGCGAGCGTGCGCCCCAGTGCTGCGGCATAGGGCGCGGTCGAGCCCGTGCCCAGCGGGGTCTCTTCGAAGTTCGCGGGCAGGCCGGCCAGCAGCAGCAGGGCGTTCTGATCGCGAAGTGGGACATCGAGCGCCGCACACAACCGCAGGATCGTGTCGCGACGAGGACGCGATCGCCCGGTCTCGAGAAACGACACATGACGCTGCGACATCTCGCTGCGAAGCGCGAGCTGAAGCTGGCTGAGGCCCCGTGTATGCCGCCATTGTCGGAGTCGGTCTCCGAACACCGCCGAACGCTAGCACGGCTCCGCTGTGGACGATGACCTCCAATGGAATCGCCAGGCGTCTCAGAGGTTCGTACGGTTTGTGCATGTTTCGAGGACTTCTCCTGTTCACGGCGGTCGTGGCGGCAACGATCGGCACGTTTGCCTGTATCGCTCCTGCATCGCTGTTGACGGCCAAGGGCGTCGCCGACATCGACCCCGCCGCGGTCGCGATGACCCGCACCGTGGGCGTGGCTCTGCTCGGCGTCGCCAGTCTGGACTTCGCGTGCCGAGACCTACGATCCTCGCCGACGTTGCGCCGGGTGCTCGGTACGAACGCGATGTTCCAGCTCTTGCTGACGCCACTGGACCCGTATGCGTACGCTGTTGGCGCGTTCTCGGGCGTAGCCTCGTTCCTACCCAATACCGTGCTGCACATCGTGCTCGCGACCGTGTTCGCCCGTGCCTGGTGGACGTCACGCACCGTCGTGTGTCCGAGGTGAGCGCGTTGCCGGCCGCGGGGATCGACGGCTGCCTTGGATGAATTGTCAGAGTCCGGCTGGGTGGGCGGAGAGCCAAGCGGAGAACTTGGATTTCAGCAGCTCTCGCCTGGCGGTGCTCGACGCGATGACGTCCACGCCGCCGTCGTATGGAGCGAAGACTTCACCCGACGCAGTGTCCATCCACAGGATGCGCAGCTCGTCCTCCGCGATGGCGAGCAGCAGTCGCCGCTCGGAGGCGAGGTCCCACGCAGAGTCGGTGAACCAAAACGAGAGATCGAATGACAGGTCCACGTTTTCATCGAAGTCGTCGTGATCCCCGGGGTCTCGATAGGTAGCGAAACACTCGAACGGTCGCTCTGGGAAGCCGTCGAGAGCCGCGCTCGCCCCAATATGCGATGCCTCGAAGACCGGGGCGATCAACCTGCAGTCGGACTTCAGGACTTCGCGGGCGAGGGCATCCTGGCGCAGGAGCAGAAGTTCCTGCTCTTGCTCGCCTTCGGGGTATCGCTTGGAGTCGGGGAGCGAGTGGATTCGGAGCCATCGGTCACGAAATGCAGTACGGAGACGGTGCCCCAGCGGCGCAATCTCCCCGAAGCGTTCTGCCCACCAGGTCGGGAACACGCCCGGGAGATAGCACGCGCGGGGGCTCCCGGGGACTCCGCCGAGTCTCCCCGACCCGGCCTCTCGCCCGACGTCGGTGGCGACGGCTCCTATGTGGTCACGTGCGCACCGATGAGTGACATGCCCGCGGGCGCTTCCACGCGCGACCGGCCGCAGCGAAGGGTGCACCCGTGCTCTCGAACTGCGGGTGGTCCGCATCCGGTCTCAGCCGATGAACTTCGCGACCTTGGCCCCCACGCAAAACTCGATGGTCGGGAGGTCATCAGGGGGGCGCCCCGACCGAGGGATTGCGATTTCCGCCGCCTCACCGACCATCCCCTTCCGAGCGTTAATCGCCGTCCAAGTCATCGTGTAACCGTTGGAGATCATTCTTGGCCGCAAAATTGAACTGGCCCGAAAGACGTTTATCGGCCGAGGGGAGAGCCCCCGGGGCGGGCCTCATTGGCCTCGCCCCGGGTGGCAGCCCTCATTGGCTTCGCCCGGTGGCAAGGCGTGACGGCCTCACCCCGATGGCGATCGAGGAGGGGTGGTGGCAAGAGGGGAGAGCCCCGTGGCGGGCCGGTGGGCATCGCGGCGGGCACCAGCATCGCCGCGTGGATCGTGCGTGGCTCGTTGCACCTGACCTGGCCCGAGGCCTTCGGGGTCGCCGGGTTCATGGCAGCGATCTTCGTGGGGGTCAGCTGGCTACCGGTCACGCGTGGGCGGATCAACACCATCGCCCACATCGCGATCACCTTCCACCTGCTGGTGCTCTCGCGGATCTTCTTCCGCTCGCCCGATCTCGACACCGCCCGCGAGATGGTCTCCGGTCTCATCGCCCTGGACGGCTATGGAATCGGGCGAAGGGCTCGTGAGCCCCTGGGTCGGAGCGGCGCTGCTCTTTGGCCTCGTCTACCACTTCACCCCCAGCGCCCGGGTCCGCGAGCACGCGTGCCGTCTGTTCCGGAAGCTGCCCGGGTTCGTGGTCGCTCTGCTCTTCGTCGGGTTGGCCTGTGGGCTGATGCTCCTGATGCAGGGCAGCCGCGGGCGTTCATCTACTTCCAGTTCTGGAGGATTCGGCCTCGCTTGCGTGCGCTGGCCGTTCGCCGAATGATCGGACCCGCTGCGTAACCCGCTGAGATCACTCGCGGATGAGCCAAATCGCCAGTACGAGGTCATGATTTCGTTGGCACTGCAAGACGGAGGCACCCTGACGACATGGAGGTGGCATGGCCAGGCCAGAGGTATTGCTCGATGACTCTCGGACTCGAACGCTCTTGTCTTTGACGGCGCTGATGTTCCTTCTCGCGAATTGCGCTTGTCGCGCAGAAGCCGACGTTCCGTCGACGAGCGATCGCGACCAGGTCCCGGGTACTTCCGCGGCCGTGCCTCCGACGAGACCAACGACGCCGCCGCCCGAGAATGAGACGGACCAAGACATCGATGAACCGATTAGCCCTTTCGTCCGGCGAATCTTTCAGGATCACCGAGGACATCTCTGGCTCGGCACCAACGGCGATGGCGTGTTTCGATACGACGGGCACGCGCTGAAGAACTTCGATCCCAGGGATGGCTTCGGGGGCTTCGTGGTTCGAGGGATCGTCCAGGACGAGGGCCGCGCACTCTGGTTCGGTACGGAACGCGGCCTGACTCGATACGACGGCGAGTCCTTCGTGAACTACACGAGTAAGGACGGCTTGGTCGGTAACGACACCTGGAGCCTCCTCGTCGATAGCAAGGGGATACTATGGATCGGCACGCTGGCTGGCGTGAGCCGCTTCGACGGAGAGCAGTTCATCCCGTTCGAGCTCCCCGAGTCCCCCGTAGACCCGTCTCGAGGAATATCGACCGCAAAGGCCGCGCACAGCATCATGGAAGACAGCCAAGGGAGGCTGTGGTTTGGAACCAGCGGAGGAGCCTATGTCTATGACGGCGGCTCCATCACGAACATCTCCAAGCGGGATGGTCTGTGCGGCAACACGGTGAACTCGATTCTCGAAAGCCGAGATGGGACGTTTTGGTTCGCCACACACCACAACGGGATCTGCCGACTTCACGGCGACGCCTTCTCGAACTTCACCTCGGAGCATGGGATCTCAGGAACGGAAGCCTGGGACATCTATGAAGACAAGTCAGGGAACATATGGTTCCCGATCGAGAACGACGGAGTCTATCGCTTCGATGGACGATCGCTGACCAACCTCGGTCCATCCGAGGGGCTCGCCAGCAACGCAATCCAAGCGACGTTCGAGGACGATGAGGGGCGACTATGGCTCGGAGGGTGGAAGGGCTTGTTTCGGTACGATGGCAGCTCTGTCGTTGCGGTGGGCCCAGACGGACCTTGGCGCTGAGCCTGAACGCCTCGGCGACTTGGTTGACCCGGCCCCTCGAGCGGCCCTCCCGTACGAATGATGGAGGCCACCGAGCACCGGCATGCCACAGGTGACCAGGGCCTTGGAAGTTGATGACTTTCATGCTGCCCCGCGCAGTGCTCCTCACGACTCTTTTGCCGTCGCTCCGCCCGACAACGCCGAACGTTGTGACGGCCCGGCGAGTAACAACGGGCTCACGCCTCCATTCCCAGGGTTTCAAGAGGAGGTCCCGGGCGGTGGCGAGCTGGGCCTCGTCGCCCCCAACGCCCAACTGGACGTCTGTGGGCCGGTATTCGATGGCGAAGCCCTCTCCGGATCCGTCGCGATTGGCCCGGCGTCGAGGTTCCGAGTCTCGACCGACCACGAGAGCTTCGCGATCCAGGCGTGGTCGATGACGGCCTCGGCCCCCACCATCGTGGGAGGCATCGAAATCGATGACGTGCGGTTGGCCTCATCCCTGCCCAACGGCTTCGAGCAGCAGCCGCGGGGTGCAGCTGCTGCTCGCTACGCAATGTCATGGCCCGCAGCAGCGTGGCGGCGCGATGCGTCGACGCTTGGAGCGTCGTGTCGAGGGCGCAGCGTCACTCTCAGGAGTCAGCGTGAGATCGGCTGAGCATTCCGCCCGTGGTCCCCGTGGAGGAGGCGGCGCGGGAGATCCAGGTCAGGCTCGTTCGCCGTGGCACGATGATCAGCAGGGCCAAGGTCATCAGCCCCATGACGACGTTGTGAATCGTCACCGCACGCTCGGGCATCAGGACTCCGAGCGCGATCCCGACGATCCCGAGCGCGCCGGGGATGCGGAGGATCCGATGAACGAACGCCGATGCGTAGAACGAGATCACGGTGAACGACACCAGGTTCGACAGCGCCGATTCATGCGGGGGCTGATGAACGAGAAAGTCGACGACGGATTGGGTGGTGAACACCACCACGAGGGCCACCGCATATCCCGTGAGCCTCCGTCCGAACCGACTGCCCTGCCACATCGGCCGCATGCCAATCACGATCAGGGTGAACCCCAGAGCGCTGCCGAGCGAGACGAGGACGTGGGTGAGGCTGTCGTACACCCACCATCCCAGGATGAAGGCGAGGTTCGCGGCCCCAGGCCCGGACACGATCAACAAGACGACGGCGGTGAATGACCAGCGCCGTCGCCGAGCGTCTTCGGGGTCATCCAGATCGGGGTCGTGGGACGCGAGGAGGTCACGCAGCAGTGCCGCAACCTCCCCCATCGACAGCCACCGCGCCTCCGCTTCGACCCGGAGGCCGCGTCGAAGCACGTCGAGCAGCTCGGTCGGAACGTCTCGACGGTCGGGCTCTTACAGCTCCCCCGACAGCACGGACGCCGCACGTGCCGTCACCGTCTGGCCGACGAACGGCGGCTTGTCGTAGAGCGCTTCGAAGAGCGCGACGCAGTACGAGAACTGATCTGAGGTCGCGCTCAGAGGGGCCCGACGAAACTGCTCGGGCGACATGTAGCGAGGCGTGCCGGCGATCGCTCCCGTCCGGGTCAGCTGCATCTCGAGCAGCGCTTCGCTGCGCGGTGAGGGATCCTCGTCGGCACTCGCGTCGCTCCTGAGCGCACGGGCGAGCCCGAAGTCGATGATGCGGGGCCGGCCGATTCGGTCGACGAGGATATTGTCGGGCTTGAGGTCGCGGTGAACGATGCCGAGCTCGTGCATGGCCTGCAGGCCCTCCGCGACGGCGGCAAAGACCTGCACCACCGTGGTCCAGGGGCGTGGTCGCTCCGCAAGCCAGGCACCGAGCGTGCGCCCCTCGATGTACTCCATCGCGATGTAGACCTGCCCTTGATGTCGCCCGACGTCGTAGACGGCGACGAGGTTCGGGTGGGAGAGCTTGGCGATCGCCCGAGCCTCGCGCAGCAGTCGGGTCTGCGCCGTGGCCGAGCTGAGGGCGTGGTCGTGGAGGACCTTGACCGCGACCCGACGGTCGAGCTCGCTGTCGTGGGCCTCGAACACCTGCCCCATGCCGCCGGCGCCCAGTCGACGAACGACCGAGAATCGGCCGATCTCCTTGCCGAGATCGTCCACCTTCGGTCCCACCTGCGCCTTGCTGTCGTCGGCAAGCGTGGTCCGGTGCACCATCCCACCGTACTATCGCGGACGTTGTGCGCCAACCACGGCGTCGAGCGCCGGGTCAGGCTCTCCCAGGGCAGGCCGCACGCGGGTGGCTGCTCAGGACGGACAGCCCGCATCCGCATAGTTGCCCTCAAAGCCGATCGCATACTCGGCCGCGATCGTGCCGTCCACACCCACCGCCCCATCCTTGCGGGTGCGTCGGAGCGCTTCCGGCAACAGGTCGATGTCGATTGTGATGAGCCACCGTCGTGAACGCCAGCTCGGGGTTCGTTTCGCCAGTTTCTCGATTCCGCGGAGAGTGTGTTGCCGAAACCTTCCCGTCGGCTCGTGGCCTGCATTGCAGGGGTCCTAATTGCCTACGTTCGTCACCGGGTGGACGACCGAGGGGCGATCGACGAACCCGCCAACGCGGCGGGATCCGGGGCCGTCCACTCGGCGAGAGACCCGTGCCCCGCCGCGGCCCCCTGATCGACGACCTCCATGAACCGCCCGGTGTCGCCAGGGCCGAGCTCCTTGACGTCGGGACGAATGAGCAAGTCGGCCTGCCCCATCGCGCGCTCGGTCTGCGCGTCTGCTCCCAGGTTCATCGCGCTGCAGATGAGCAAAGCCAGGTTCGGCACGGCCAAGGGCTTGCGCCACGGCAGCAGCTTGCTCCACAGGACCTGCCATGGAGAGGGCATGCCGGGACCGTCGTAGCTCAGGTCCATGCGACCTCCCACGTCCACGGCGATCACCGTCCCGCCGAAGATGCTGCGCGCGACGTCGGCGGGGACGTTGTTGAGCACGCCTCCGTCGACCAGCAGCTCGCCGTCGCTGGCGACCGGGGGAGCGAATCCGGGGACCGCCGAGCTGGCGAGCGTGGCCTCGACGATCGACCCGCGCTGGTGGATCCGCTGTGTGCGTCGGGTGAGGCTCGCCGAGGTGCACACGAAGGGGCGCCAGGTGTCCGCGATGTCGTCGTCGCCAAACACCGAGGTGCTCAGCTGTCGGAGGATCGCGCTGGACAACAAGGAGATGAGGGGCAGCGTCGGCCGGGCCAGCTTGGCGCCAGCGACCTTCGACCGGCCGAACTCGACCAGCTCGTCCACCGTTCGCTCCTGCGCCAACGCGCCTCCGACGAACGCACCGACGCTGACGCCGACGATGGCGTCCACGGGTACACGGGCCGCCTCGAGTGCCCGGAAGACTCCCAGGTGCGCCATGCCTCGTGCTCCGCCCCCTCCGAGCACCACGGTCACACCGCGTCCGACCAACAGACGGGCCAGGCGCGACATGTGCGACGCGTCTCCCAGGCGGATGTTGACGTGCTGCGAGACCTCACGCGGATCGAGCCACGCGCGGGTTCCCTTGGGCACTGCGGTCTTGGGGGGGTGGGCCAATACGAGGGTGTGACGGCCGGTGATCTCGTCGGCCATCACCCGCTCGAGCTCGGATGGCCGAGGGCCCGCGTCGGCGTGTCCGAGGACCACCAGATGGTTCGCCCAGTCCGCCGCGAAGCGGGCCCAGCCGTCGTCGCGCGGGTCGACAGCCAGGATCACGACCTCGTGGGCCTCGGCCTTGGCCTCGAGCCACAGTTGCATGCGCAACCAGCTCGGATGCTGCGGGCCGAAATCCTCGGTCGGGCTCCCCGACAGCCCAAGCTCGGTCAGGCTCCGGACCGTACAGACCTCGCTCGGCCCGAGCACGGCGAGGGCGTCGCCGAGCTGGCGGCAGAACGTGGCCACGTCGAGCTGGGGAGCGGCGCCCAGGACCGCGATCCTCGTGTGGGCCACCGGGCGATGTCTCGAGCGGCGGTCGAGGTTGTCGATGGCCAGCGACGCGATCCCGGCGACGAGGCCGTGGGGGCACCGCTCGAGCAGTTCGAAGAAGTCGTCGCGGTCCAGCGCCAGCAGCTCGCTGCTGTCCAGGGCCGTCACCGACGCGGCGCGGGGACGCCTCGTGACGAGGGCGAGCGCGCCGAGTGCATCGCCTGGGCCCAGCTCGTTGATGAGCATCTCGCCCCGGTGAACCTTCAGGGCGCCGGTTCGGACCAGGTACCAGCGGTCGCCCGCATCCCCGGCCTCGAACAGGGGCTGTCCGCGGCCGAGGCGGAGCGGGTGAAGGCGCGCGACGAACTCTTCGACGAGCTCGTCGGGGAGGGGCCCGAGGGCCTCGCGCATCGCCCGACACGCTTGCTGGTGGCGCAGGCGCTCGCGGGACAGCTCGGCCATCGCGTCGAGCAATGCCGGGTACGCGCGCACGAGCACCTCGAAATCCTCCTGACCCAGGCGCTCGACGGTCACCCTTCCCCGAGCTCGGACCGTCGCGCTCCGCTGGCCGCCCACGAGCGCGTGGACCTCACCGAGCAGCGCCGGAGCGCGCACTGACGACACAAAGCGCTCGCCGTCGGGACCGCGCATGTAGACGGCAACTTCGCCACGGGTCAAGACGTAGAGCCCGTCGCCCTGCTCTCCTTGCTCGACGAGGACCGTGTTGGCCTCGAGGACCCGCTCGCTCAGCCTTCCCGCAATGTCCGTCAGGGCCTCTGTCGACAGCTGGTCGAGCCCGGGGATGCACGAGAGCAATCGGGGCGTCGCGCCGGCGATCGTAGGGGCTCGCGTCGGCGAGCGCGGGGCTCCGTCGTAGGGGCTCATGGACGACTCCTGGGGGGCGGCACCGAGCCGTGGAGTGGATCGACAGGGTGCGCAGCCGCGGTCACCGCAGATCGAGTCGGTGGGTCACACACTCGGTGGAGGCAGTGCCGACGTCGCCCAGAGTTATTCACTCGGTCGTTCGAATCGTCGTGTAGGGGTGTTCATGAGCGGGCGGGGCGGAAAGAATACGCATGGATATCAACATGACGGGATCGCCTCTGAGTGGCGGTGTCAAGCGCACCAAAGTGGGCGGCCCTGCCGATTGATGGTCTCGGGATCCGGCTGAATAGAAAGGTCGCCGGTCGGCACTTCTCGGGAGGAATGAACGTCATCGACGCCATCACCACGGCCACCTCCTCACCGTCGGCCTCCACCACCGTGCTGTCGATCGGCAACCTCGGTGTCACTCCCGAGGCGCAGCACCTCGCCAAGCTCCGCCAGGCGAGCCTGCCCGATGAAGAGGTCGCCGCGAGCGTCACCGCCCTCGCTCGCCCCTTGATCGAGTCGTTGCCCCATGCCTACGACGTCGTCCTCGTCGTGCTCCGGGGGGGCGGCCTGTTGACCCCCGCGCTGGAGCAGGCCGGCCACGCCGTCTCGGGCGTCCTCCCCTACGCCCTCGTGCTGCCCACGCTCGTCAATCCCGCCCCGCGCGTGCTCGTGTGCGACACGATGGCCGAGACCGGCAAGACTCTGGTCGACATTACCCAGCTCATTGCCGCCACGTACCCGGATGCCGAGGTCGAGCTGCTGACCGTGTTCTCGACCGACGCCGCGCTCGAGCGCTTGCGCCCGAGCGTCGCGGCGTTCCACAACGCTCACCGTATCGCGCCCGACGCCTTCTACCAGGTGGCGATGGACCTGCCCTACGACTTCGGCGATGTCGCGGAGAACGTCGGACTCAGCGGTGCCCGACTCGCTCGTCCGCCCCGCCCGATCGCGGGTGTGATCTTCGACTTCGACGACACCCTCATCGATAGCGGGTCGCTGTACTTCGAGGTCGACAGCATGGTGCTCGCCGAGCGCGGAGTGACGCTCACCCACGAACTCAACGCCGAGTTCATGGGGCACAGCCCTCGCGCCTTCTGGGAGCACCTGATCCGCGAGTTCGAGCTGTCCGAGACGGCCGATGCCCTGCTGGCGGAGACTCGTGCCCGCTACCTCCCTGTCGCCCGCGCCAAGCTCGAGCTGCTCCCGCACATGCTCGACTGCATCCGGTGGTTTGGCGAGCGCGGCTACCCGATGGCGGTGGCCTCTGGGAGCTCCCGGGACGTGCTCGAGTCGTTGCTGTCGCACTTCGGCATCCGAGACTCGTTCGAGGTGGTGCTCTCCTCCGAACAGGTCGCCCATCACAAGCCGGCGCCGGATGTGTTCCTCGAGGCCGCCGCGCGCATGGGCCTGGATCCGGCCGAGCTGCTCGTGTTCGAGGACTCGGCCGCGGGGGTGCTCGCGGCTCGCCGTGCGCGCATGCGCTGTGTGGCGATCCCGTCGAGCGCCGACGCGGTACGGCCGAGCCACCACATGGCCGATCTGTTGTTCGAGTCCGGGCGCGCGGGCTTCGACCTCGATCTGGTCATCGACCGGCTCTTGCCCGACGAGGAGCTGCAAGCCTGTGGATGAGCGCATCCTGTTCCTGGCGATCTTGACTCCGACCTGGGCGCTGTTGTTCGGCGCTGCATTACTGGTGCAGTGGCGGCGCCACGGCACCCTGGAGCACTGGGCATCGCCTACCGTCGCGGTGTTGCTCGGTCACGCGCTGATCTGCTCGAGCCTGTGTGTCGTCTACTACGCTCAGACGGGTCTCTCGCTCGACCACATTGGGCGCGCCAACAGCAGCTTCGCCAACTTCCTGGTCGCCAACACGTTGTGCTGCATGATGGTCGACCTCGTGTTCGCCGCGGCGCTCAGAACCCGGCACAAGCAGACCTACGCTCACCATGTCCTCACGAGCCTCGGCGCTTTGGCCGTCCTTTATCACAACCTCTCGGGGTGGGAGTTCCTCCTCGCCGTCAGCACGGCCGAGCTGACGTTTTGCTTCTATCTACGACGCCTGCTTCGGATGCTCGACTACGACAACGAGCGCGTGCTCGGCATCGTCGCTCAGGGACAGACGATCGGGACGATACTCGTGCGTGGTGTCATCCATCCGCTGCTGGCCGTTGCGGTCGTCTCGTCCGAGCAGGTGATGCTGGCGGAGAAGGTACTCACGGTGATGTTCTTCGCGCTGGGGGCTTTTTGGGTGTTCACCCTGGTCCGCGGTCGCATCGCCCGTGCTCGCAGGATCTCGACGTCGAGTCAGCCGGCCGCAGCGTGTTGATGCACCCGCGGGGTCACTCGCCCTGCGGTGCCCGCCCCGCCTACCACTCCCGCATCCTCGCGCTCGCCGGTGTCTGTCATCGCGGTTCTCCGGGAAGGCACGAACTATAGGCTGCCTCTTCGGAGCCGCACGGTTCCTGCCCCTGTGGCGCGGTGTAGTGCAGCGCGTATTCGGGACACTCGTACTGCTGCATGCAGTCATACAGATCTTGCATGAGCACTGCGCATGTGCGCTCCCATACGACGTCGCCAATACACGCCTGATAGCAGCCCGCCTCGTCGTCAAAGCTGACGGTCCCTGCGTGCTCGAACGCGCACTCCATCATCCGGGAACAGCGGACTTCACACAACGGCTCGATCCGAAGGTCAGGTTCGATCTGCTCCTCGATCTGCCGCTCGTTGCAGTTGCAACTTGCGCTGAGCAGGAGCAGTGCGCTGACCGTGGAACGGAGAACTAGCATCTCCATCAAATACCACCACGACCTCGGAGGACCGTGCGTTCTTCGTCGAGCAGCGGTTCATTCCGGTTGTTCATACGAGCCGAAGCTGCTGTCGCGACACGCTCGGCTACGAGCCTCGCTCGACGTCGACTGGACCTACGGCGACGTCAACAACTCGACGGGCGACAGTGTTGGAGCGTCGGACGGTGACCGTGGCGACCGGGGCCCGGAGGCTGTCAGGACCGATCGGAGGGATCACCGCCGCCGTTGGGCACCGCGAAACTCCCAGCTCGAAGGCGCCCACGGCCGCCTCGCAGCCCTCCCAGCAGATCCGGATGTTCTCCGGATCGGTCAGCAGGTCCTCGGGCGGGAGCCGGCCCGGGAAGCCGGTGTAGCCCTCGGGCCCGAAGAAGTCGCCAGGCCGGGCGCCAGGATCGGCGCAGGCGCGAATGATGCCGAGCGCTCCATCCTCGGCAGACTGCGCCTGGGACATCAGGCCGCTGTCCACGTCCATCCCGCCGGTGCTCGCGGAGTTCGTCTGGAGGCTGGTGGCCGCGAACCCGGGGTGGGCGAGCAGTGCCTTGACCGTGGTGATGCCCCGCTCGTCGAGCCGCTGCTGGAGGCCGTAGGTGAAGGTGCAGTTGGCGAGCTTGCTCTGATGATAGCGCTGCCACCTCGGTCCCCGGAGGGCGGCGTTGTCCTCGGGGCTGCCGTCACCCCCCAGATCGCCGCCGTTGCGACCGAAGTACATCGGGTCGTGGCCGGCACCCCGGCGCGCCAGCGAGCTCTGGTTGACCACACGGCCGTCGTCGCTCCGCCGCAGCAGGCCGAACAGCTCCTTGGTCAGCAAGAACGGCGCAATGCTGTTGGTCTGCATCTGCACGTCGTAGCCGTCCGCGGTCGCCTGGTCGGGCAGCGCCATGACCCCGGCGTTGTTGCACAGGGCGTCGAGCCGATCGTAGCGGCGCCCGATCTCCTGCGCCGCCGCCCGCACGCTAGCGAAGTTCTGCAGGTCACAGGTGATGGCCACAAATGTGCCGTCGGGGACCTCCGACTCCAGGCGCTGCCGCGCCGAGACCGATCGATCGCTGTCTCGGTTGAGCAGCAGCACGGTCGCCCCGAGCTTGGCCAGCTCTCGCGCGCAGACGTAGCCCGTGCCGCTGGTGGTGCCGGTGATGGCCACGACCCGCCCGCTCATGTCCTGGGTGTGGTCGGCGATCACGGTCTGCAGGTGCTTGGTCTCGATCTTCTGCATGGTGGTGTCCTCCCGGGCTCGACCTTCACCTATACCCTATACCAAGCGGGGCGAGGCGCCTGCCTCTTCCTCGCCGAAGTCTGCCCGATCCTGCCATCGGTACGCGCAAGGCTCCCCGGGTCGACAGCGAGCGCCTACCCTCGAAGGGCCACGGAAGCCAGAGCCATGAGCCTACCTACGTTCGCTCACCAAGAGAGTGGAGCTCCTCACCCGTGCTGCGGCCTGGCGTGGGATCTACAGGAGGAAGTCATGGGCCGAACGACGACCGCGGCTCTCGAGCAGGCTGCCAGATTCCTTGGTGGTGGGGTCGTGAACTCGATGATCGAGGCATTCTGGAGGTCACTCCGGCACCAATGACTCTACCGGTATGACCTTGACTCTCTGGCGACAGTGCGGCGCACAGGTCGACTTTCTACATCGCGGAGCGCAACACGATGATTGTCCCACGCCGCCTTCGATGGCCACACCCCGGACGAGGTCGACTTCGGCCGGCCTTCGGTGGCGTCCGAAATCCCGGCGCGCCGCATGACGGGTCCCGGTCATGCGTGGCATGTGTTCCATCCTCATCGGACCGACCGACTGCCCCCACAACGCCATAGGTCGCCGCGTGACCTCTCCGCGCACTTGCGACACGTCTACTGCCAAATGTCATGCCCCGCAGCAGGGCGGTGGACCGCGGCGTGGCGGGAGCGAGCGGGGGTGAGGGAAGCTGTGCGGGAGCGGGCGCGCGGGCCGGGCTCGCGGGGCGCGGGGGCGAGATCGACGGGCGCATCGATGACCGCGCGCGGACCCGCGACGGTCGCGTCGGCGGTCGGCGTGGTCAGGGCCACCATGCCCAGGGCGGAGATACCGATGGCAACGGTGAGGGCCAGGGCCTTGCCCTGCGCGGTGACGGAGGCGGCCGCGGTCGTGCCCGCGGTGGTCGTCACGGGAGCCGGTCCGACGAGCCTGGCGACCGATGCCACCCATCCACGCTGGAGCGCCCGCGGCGGGGGTGGCTGCTCGTGGGCCTGTCGAACGTGCACGGGCGACAGCGCGATGCCGTCGGCGTTGACCTGCGCGCAGGCACGTTCGAAGGCGGCCCGGGCCGCACGCAGTCGCGAGGAGGCGGTGTTCTGGTTGACGCCCACGTGCTCTGGACAACCCCCCGCGGTATGCCACTGTAGATCTCTCCCACGATCGACTCGCGATGCCGACCCTCGTTGTGCCCACAGGAGTTCGTTCACCCGGATGGCGCAGTGACCTCGGGCTTCACTCCGCGCTCGGTTCGCTCGAGGAGCTTCCCGAGGGCTGGCGCTGTGAGCTTCCGAGCATCCCCGACAACCCGTTCGGCAACATGCTCGTCTTGCGGGGGGCGCCGGGGGCCCGCACGCCGCAGGCCGTAGCCGCGTTGTTCGACGACCACTTCGGGGCGACCGAGGTGACCCAGCTGTGCGTCGGCTGGGACGACCCGGGAGCCGATGCCAGCACCCTCGCTCCGTTCATCGCCCAAGGCTTTCAAGCGATCGACGATGTCGCCCTGGCGTTCGAGGGGGCCGAGCTCGACACGGGTCGCACGGCAACCGGCGGCGACGTGCGGCTCCGGAGGCTCGACCTGGGCATCGAGACTGCCCGTGTTCTCGCGTGCGAGCTGGCCGTCGATGCTCGGAGGGCCACCCCGTATGGGCCGGTTGCAGTCCGGCGAAGCGTGGCCTGGTCGCGTGCCGTGCTCGCGGTGGGGGACACGGCCGATGGCAAAGAGGGAGAGCCGACCGCAGGGTCCGAGATCGGTGGTTGGTACGGCGCCGAGGTCGACGGGCAGGTCGTCGCCACGCTGGGCATCGTGTCGGTGGGGGGACACGGCCGCCTGCAGTCGGTCGGGACCCACCCCAGTCACCGCAATCGCGGCATCGGCAGTGCACTGTTGGCGTGGGCGTGGCGCGACGCCGCTGCACGCTTGGACCTCGACCGGTTGTTGCTGATCACATCGCGAGATGGCGACGCAGAGCGGTTCTACCGACGGATGGGATTCCGACGGACCGGCGGCAACCTCGGAGTGCTCCGCGCGGTGTGAGGCCGTCCGACTTCGCCTCCTGCAGGCCGGTTCTCCCTCGATGCCCCATGGGACCCTGGCGTGGTCGTCCTCGGTGACAGGGAGCGTCGCGGTCGAACGAGCTGCTGATCCCGCGGGTGTTGTGAGCTGGTCCAGGGCTTGCAGCATCACCGCGGGATGATGCTCCGTACCATGCTCGCCTTGACGGCATTCGCGGCCGTGACCGGCGTAGCGACCGTCACCTCTGCCGCCTTCACGTGGAGCCCGTACTTCTCCGAGGAGAGCCAACCCCCCCAGGAGTTCTGCACTTCCGTGGGTCAGGCCGTCGACGGAGTTCGATGCCAGGGTAGCTACTGCGACGACATTGGTATCCGCTGCAACGACTTGCCGTTCGGAATGACGGCCGAGGGCCACAACTGGGAAGCGCTGATCACCGACGACCCCGATGCGGCAATTCCCCTCGGTACGATCGGAACCCACAGCTACATCGTCAGCGATGAGTACGGCCATGTCTGCGGCTTGGGCAGCGGAATTCTGACAGGTCTGCACTGTTCGGGCAGCTACTGCGACGACGTCACCCTCCAGTGCGCCACACCGACGATGGACTACCAGGGAGCCAAGGTGCCGGGCGAGCTGGTCAACTGTTTTTGGTCCAACTACTACTCGGAGGAAGATCCGTGGTTCGCGTACGGAGCCACCGCCAACCTGTGGATCTCGGGGATCGAGTGCTACGGCTCGTACTGTGACTCGAAGAAGTACCGGGTGTGCGAGCTCGCCAACCCGGCGAGCTGTGAGGACACGTGCGGCGCGCAGGCCTCCGCCGGCTGCTGGTGCGACTCGCAGTGCACCGAGCTGGGGGATTGCTGCGAGGATTACGTGTCTGCGTGCTCGACCCGCAATTGACCAACGCATGGTCGTGCAAACCGACGCGAGGCCCGGCTGAGGAGCGACGCGAACCCAGACGAACAGCGCTGCCGGCTTCGGCGGATGCGCAACGAAGGCCAGGAGCCTCTCGATCGGGCGGCCCACTGCCCCCGGCCTTCGCCTGCTCGCGCAGCACCGGCTCGGTGGGGTGCAGTCGGGGTGGTCGATGGGGTCTTCACGCGCTTGCCCTCGTGACCGGCAGCGTCGCGATCGAGCGGCGGGGTGCGACCGGGTGGCCCATGGGACTGTCGTGTAACCGTCCCCGTGACAGGCGGCGTCGCGATCGAACAAGTGGCTGACCCCGCGGGCCCGTGCGCTGGTTCAGGGCTTGCAGCAGGACGTCGGATGATGTTCCGTACCATCCTCGCCTGCTCGGTATTCGCGGCCGTGGCCAGCGTTGCGACCGTCACCTCGGCCGCCTTCACATGGAGCCCGTACTTTTCCGAGGAGAGCCAACCACCCCAGGAGTTCTGCTCTCCCACGGGCCAGGCCGTCGACGGTGTTCGATGCCAGGGTAGCTATTGTGACGACGTTGGCATCCGCTGCAACGACTTGCCGTTCGGAATGACGACCGAGGGGCACAACTGGGAAGCGCTGATCACCGACGGAGGCTATAACCCCGATTTCATCATCCATTCCGACCACATCGTCAGCGACGACAACGGCCACGTCTGCGGCTTGGGCACCGGAATCCTGACGGGCCTACACTGCTCGGGCAGCTACTGCGACGACGTCACCCTCGAGTGCGCCACGCCGGTGTTGAACTACAACGGAACCAACGTACCGGGCGAGTTGGTCAGCTGCTTTTGGTCTGACGTCTACTCGGAAGAGGACCCGTGGTTCGCCTACGGAGCCACCGCCAACCGGTGGATCACGGGGATCAAGTGCTACGGCTCGTACTGCGACGCCAAGAGTTATCGGGTCTGCCAGCTCACCAACCCGGCGAGCTGCGAGGATACCTGCGGCACGCAGGCCGCCGCCGGCTGCTGGTGCGACTCGCTGTGCACCGACAATGAAGATTGTTGCGACGACTTCGAATCGGCGTGTTCGACCCGCGTTTGATCTTCGGCCTCGTCTGTCTCGCCCTGTTTGGTGGTCCTATCCGGACGGGGCAACCTGCCTGCGGCGAGCAAGTACAGCCCTGAACCTCTCCGAGCGAACGCTGCAATGGCGCGCGCCGCTCCACACGCGCATGAGCCCGCGGCCACATCGACGCAACCGGTGCACCCGATGTGGCTGTCGCGGCGACCAACGTGGTCGGCTATTGAGGGACCAGGTCGGTGATGATGTAAGGTCGACCGCGTCTCCCCCTCGGTTGTCGGATCTCCCCATGTACGACCACGAGCGTTGCCGCTGAGCGCGTCGTTTAGGGGCACTGCGAGTGCGTACAGTGCAGATCTTCGAGAGACACCGAGTCGGCATCCAGGTGGCCGCCTTGCGGCCAAATGTAGCAAGTAAACGAATCGCTGGAGGACGCCCCCAGGTCTTTGAGTTCAGATCCGGAGAACGTTGCGATGAGCGCGTAGGTGTCGATGTAGCTGAAATCCTCCACGCCAGCGAGGACTTGGACGCCTTCGAGCTGGCAGACATATCCAACGCTCCGATCGCTCAATGAGCCACCTGTGCTCTCGATACCAAAGACTATGCTATCGCCGTCGATATAGAGATCGATAGTCTGGAAGTTTTCCACGTTCGCGAGCACGACATTGGGGGCGGTGAAGGCGAACAGAACAGTGACGGCGATAATCCGTTTCATTTGGGCTCCTGTCTGCGGTGAAGCCTCCGCGGTCGAATCATGGTCGATCTCCCGAGGCCTCACCGGTTGTGGTTGGAGCTGTATCCTACGAGGGGCCGATTTATTCAGCTCGATGCATTTTCTTTGAGTCGGACTTGCGGTCCGACGTGGTGACGTCGTCCGCTGAACCGGCCCTGCCTGCGATCCGACTGTCGACGCGCCCAATCACGGCGGAGTACGTTGGGCAACCACCACGGAGCTGTGGGTCAGGGCGCGCGTACCGAGCCCACCGAGGCCCCGCGCGGAAATCGAGCAGTGGTGCTCCGAGGCATCTGCGCGTTTTCGATCGCAGCTAGGGTGGGACTCGGGTCACCGGTAAGCCTCACGATCGTCGGGCCGCGACTCCATCGCCGTCTGGAGGAGCCGGAGAGCGGCCGACGTTGGCCGCCCGACCGATTGCACTCCGCCGTGGAGGGAGCGGTCGGTAGATATCTCTACTCTCAGGAGTATCAACTTGTCGCGTGCGAGCTGGCCATCGATGATCGGAGGGCCACCCCGTGTGGGCCGGTTACAGTGCGGCGGACCGTAGCCAGGTCGCGTGCCGTGGTCGCCCTGGGGGACGGCCGCTGGCAAAGAGGCAGAGCCGACTGCCTGCGGTCGGTCGGGGCCCAGCCCTGTCACCGCAATCGCGGCATCGGCAGTGCACTGGTGGCGTGGGCGTGGCGCGACGCCGCTGCGCGCTTCGACCTCGACCGGTTGTTGCTGGTCACATCGCGAGATGGCGACGCGGAGCGGTTCGACCGACGGAGGGGATTCCGACGGGCGGGCGGCAACCTCGGAGTGCTCCGCCCGGTGTGAGGCCGTTCGCGCCCCATCGAAGCCCACGATGCTCTCGACGACGCCGCAGCTGCACACTCAAAGCAGTCAGTCCGCGACCCAGTCACGGAAGGCCGCGGGGGCCCGGTGCGCTTCCACGTAGGCTTCGCAGGCCAGTGCGCGTTCACTCCCTCGGGACCCGCGGAATCGAAGATTCGTCCCGGGTCGCTTCCCTCGCTCCACACCTCGTGCGACTTTCGGACCATGAGCCGCTTTACCCTCTCGCTTCTCGCCATGGGACTTGGGTGCGCACCTCGAGTCATCCAGGTCGACGATGACAGCGGAGGCGGCAGCTCTGGAGAGCCGACCACCACCGGCGGCGGCATGCCGCCGTCTCCACCTCAGACCACGCTCACCGCGGGCGACGGAACCGCGTCGGACGGACCGGCTGACAGCGGTGATCTTCCCCCGGAGCCTTTGTGCTGGCAGTCGGTGCCGATGTTCGAGGCGCCGAGCAACGTACGGCCCCTGGTGCTCGACCAGGACAGCGACGGGAGGGAGGAGCTTTGGCTGATCTTCGACTCCGATGGTGGAGCTGGGCCGGAGCCGGGTGAGACGACGGTCTTCGCCATCGAGCAGAGCGGCACCACGACGGCGGAGATCGTGTTCGACGGCTTCGTGCTGCGGTTGGGCGACATCACCGGGGACGGCCTCGCCGACATCGTGACCTTCACCTTCGCCGGCGGCCCACAGTTCGGCTTCTTGCCCGCCACGGGACCCGCGAGCTTCAGCCCCCGGATGGTCCCGCTGGAGGTCGAGCTATCACCGTTCGTCACCGGATTCTTCGATCTCACCGAAGACGGATTCGCCGACCTGCTGATCGGGGAGTCGAACACTGAGCTGGCGCTGTATGTGGGCGACGGGCAGGGCGGCATGGGGCTCAGCGGGAGCGTGGAGCTCCCGGAGCTCGACTTCGCCAACGTATCTCCGGTGGCCGACGCGCCTACCCTCGCCGTGCTCACGACCGTCGTCGGCAACCCGGGCGCGGACTGCGTGAGGACGCGCAACCGCCTGCTCGAGGTCGAACGCGGTCTGCCCTCGCTGCGCTACGACGCATTGCCAGCCGAGGTCCCGTACGGCCCACTCATCGATGCTCGTGCGTTCGACGAGGAGACCGGGGCGATCTACCTCGAGTCCTGCAACCTGCGCTCCGTCGCTCACGAGCTCCGCGTGCTCCGCTGGTCACCCCGCGCTCCGGTCCTCGAAGAAATCTCGCGCATCAACGGCGGCCGCATGGCAGCGGTGGGTGATTTCGACGGCGACGGACTCACCGACCTACTCTCCTCCCCATTCCCCGATCGGCAGCTCGCCTTTGCTCCCGGCCTCGATCGTTGGACCTTCGCCGAGCCCACGCCGATCGAGGTCGGGTCGGGGGAGGTCTTCCGAGGCAGTGTTCGGGCGGTGGACTTCGACGGCGATGGGCGCGACGAGCTCGTGCGGGGCATCGTTCAGGAGCCCGGCGATCCGGCTGAGCTGTTGTTCGAGCGCGTGTTTCTCGGGCCGTGCTGAGCCCCGCCGCCGGGGGCCCGAAGCAATCGACGATGCGCGGCGTTGATGCCACTGGCACTCGGGCGCACCTGTGTCACCGAGGTTGCCGCATGGGTCCTCGGCCGCGACCCGAGAGTATGCGCGGTGGTGCGGCAGTGACCATCACGAGGCCCGTCTCCCGACCGTTCGAGATTGGGCTCCCATTGGCCGCCAGCGTCGGGGTTCGAGCGGCGCTTCGATCCAGGGCCTCAATCGCGTTGCGTGCCGCCGAGGGTGCCAGGTGCATGCCGCATTGCGTCGTCTCGATGCTCTGACGGCCGGCGAGTGGTTCGGCCGTCGGCCGGGCAGGGGCTGGGCCGGACCAGGGATAGATCCTCCGCATCAGGCTCAGATAGAGGCCGCCGGCGACGAAGAAGCCAACGAACCATGCGTACGTGTAGATGTCATCGAACTCCCGGATGGGGCGAGAGTTCTGGAACGGCGAGGAGCATGATCAGGCTACGCCTCCAGGGAGTGGCTCTTCCCGGCGAAGGTGATTGGGGACAGGCCGGGTTGCCGACAACGAACGCCTCGAACGCACGGCAAGTGGGTCCAGGCGAAATTCACTGACGCGCACTAAGGGCACGCGATGTCGAACGCCAACGGGAGCCCCTGCGGGCTGGTGTCGGTCACCCGCATCGCGCCGATGGTCGAGCCCGCCAAGGGTACTCCCAGGGCAGTCCCGTCGAGCGTGCCGCACAGCGTGTCGACGTCGAGGATCTGCAGGTCCATTTCGATGGCGTGCCCCTCGGCGTCGAACTCGATGATGGGGTTGGTCGCTTCGGCAACGAACATGGGATCTATCGCGAGCGAGAACGTGCCGTCTAGGGCCACGGGGACGTCTTGGAATATCAGCGAGGGGGGGTACGGCTCTCGTGGGAAGTCCGTGCTGCCCATCTCCAAGGTTAGCGGCAGCAGCTCGACGTCGAGCATGCCGCCCGTGATTCCCGGCATGAAGTCGAACGTTGCGATGTACTGCAGCGGCAGGCTCGGATCGGCGGAGAGGGCGATCGCCAGCAGGAACTGCCCGGAGACATCCTGCGGCAGTGAAGCACCGGTGTCGCCGCGGCTCGGATCACCGCTGCTGCTGCCGTCTCCGCCCGTCGAGTCACTGGTGGTCGAGTCTCCGCCCGTCGGGTCACCGGTCATCGTGTCGATCGGCGGTCCACCCGTGGTGTCCGAGGGCGGGGCCGCGGTCGTCTCGGTGGCGGGGACAGAGGTGTCGTCCTCGGCGCAGCTGGGCTCACAGCCACCCGTACCGGTCTCGTTGCCGCCGGTTGTCTCGTTGCCCGGCGTACCACCCTCGTCGCTGGTGGAAGCCCCAGCCAAGGGCAGGACCCCACTAATGTTGAAGCAGCCGCTCATCATCAGGACGACCGCCACGAAGTGACCCACAGGTCGTAGTCGAGCGGCGCCGCCATTGATCTCGAAGTTCATCGTCGATTCCTCCTCGGCACCCGGCGCGCGAAAATACACAGGACCACACTTGTGTCACCGAGTTGCCCGTTTGCAGGTCCAGTGCCACGGACGGCCTGGCTGGATTGCGCCGATCTTCGTGCACGACCCAATGTGCGGACATGCTCAACGGCGCGGCGACTCCGATCGTCGACGCTGGCCTCTTGTGGGCCGGGTCGCGGTTGGGTGCGCTGCGACGGCTTTGGCGAGTCCGGAGCGAGGTACTCGCTCGACGTCTTTGTTGGGACTTTGCCCTTCCAAGGGTGGCGAGATGGCCGAGTACCGACGATCTACGCGCTGACCCTCGGTAAAAGATGCCCGGGCTCACTCGAAACCACAGCAGGCAGCGATCCCGAACGCAGGAAGACTCACCATGATTTTTCAGTAACGGAACTATCGGACAAGACGCCGGAGACCATCCGCGTCCGCGGCTCCCAGCTTGCCCCTCAATTGCACAGTCTACCGAGGCGAAAGTATGAACGGGTAGCGCACCTTCGCTGTCTCGCCGCCGGAAGGCTTGGGGTATTTCCAGCGCTTCACCGCCTCGGCGGCGCAGCGGCCGACCTCCTCGTCGGAGAGATCGGACGACGCAAGGGTCGAAGCGGAAACTTGGCCGCGGCTGTCGATCGCGAAGTCGATGGTGACCGTCCCCGCGAGGGAGCTATCGGCCTTCAGTCCCACCCCATAGCAGTAGCGGATCTCGTTGATGTGGGCGTTCGTAATCCTCCGGATGATGTCCCCGTCCAACGGGCCCTCGACCTCGGCCGGGCCGAGCCGAACGTGGGGCACGGGGTCATCGCGATCGCCGGATCCTGCATCGCTGCCATCGCTGCCATCGTCGATGGTTGCGAGGCCGGAGGAGGGGCGCTCGGTGGATCCCGCATCGTCAGAGACCGCGACGTCGGTGGGGGCGTTGGAGGACGAACCCATCGGCTCGGGAGAAACGCTGGCGTCGGAGGAGCTCTTGCAGCCAATGACCAGGAGCAGGCACCACCCGATGTTGGCTCGCTTCATGAAGATGTCGGCTCGCTTCATGAAGGTGAGGGTAGGCGATCCTGGCCGTGAACTCGAAGTGGCGCAACGGTGGCCGCGTGGGACATTCGACCGACGCCTACCCGAGTCGGCTGATGATTGCGTTCGCCAGCTCGAGGATCGGCTCCTCATAGCTCTCGTCGCAAATCGAGCTCACGTTCGCCCACCCCTGGCCGTCCACCCACTCGGCGAGCTCCCGCATCCGCACGGGAGGCACGGCGTCCCCGTTGGCCGAGGTGCAGCCAGGACCGATCCCAAAGGCAGTCTGGAACTCGGCGTCACCGAGTGCGTCTTGGTACACGACGCTGCCGTCCGACTGCGCCCCCACGATGAGGGCCAGCATGGCGCCGTCGATCTCGGCCAGCCGCTCCAGGTAGCGGGACAAAGGATGGAGCACCGCACGGGTCTGGGGAGCGTCGTCGACCACGTCACCGTTGGCATCGAGGTCGATGGAGTAGCACTGGTCGTAGACCCCCGAGCCGCTGCAACTGACCCCGGCATTCCAACACACCGCGGACGTGGGCTCGGGAGCCGTATCGTCGCTCCAGAACACGCGAGCGCCCCCGGGCGAGAAGATGGTGTGCCAGGCGGGGTTGGCCGAGCAGTCGGCCTCGTCGGTGGCGATGAGCACCACCAGCTGGGCCCCCGGAGGCAGGAAACCGGCGTTGTGACCCGTGGGCGAGTCGACGCGTAGGAGCGCCTGTTCCACGGCCTCCAGCTGGCCCTCGAACCCACACCCATCGATACCCTGCGGGACGATGCAGCCCAGAGCGTCGGTCATGGCCAGGCCCGGGGGAAGGTTGGTCGCCCCGCCGATGTTCTGTAGCCACGGCCGTGATGCAACGTCCTGGCTCCCGACGATGGAGGTTGGCGTGGTCTCGATGACGTCGACGCCTTCCGGACACACAGCCGCGCACGCATCCTCGAAGGCCTCGACGGGGGGATCGGCATCGAACACGAACCGCTCCGGCCGCGAACGGCACGAGCTGAGCACGAAGCGGCCGACCTCTGGGGTCGTGTCGGTGCACCGAATGTTGTCGATGTCGCTGGTGGTCACCCCGATGCGCCAATCGACTCCGGCGCCGGTGAGCGACTCGGCGAGCACGCCGATGGCCCGGCTGAGCGGGGCCTGCTCGGCGTCCATCGAGCCGGAATTGTCGACGACCACCAGAATGCTCACCGACGGGTTCGAGGGCTCGTCTCCTCCGCCGGGGTTGCCCATGTCGTCGTGATCGGTGTCGCCGCTGGGCGTGGCATCGGGGTCGACGCACAGGTCGGACAGGCACACGAGCGGGGCGGGGCACCGGGAGTCGATGCACGCTCCGGTCTCCTGGCCCGGGGCCGCACCGGGCCCAGAGGTCGGTCCGCAACCCAGGGCGCTGACCAGCCCCACAACGACCACCCAATTGTGGGCAGATGGCAGTCGATACGGCATGTCGGTCTCCTTCAGTCGCAGATGGCCAGCTCGGCGCACTCGAGCCACCCCGACGTGTCGGGCACACTATCGATGCAGGCGAACGTCTCGCGTGCGCAATCGAAGTAGTCCGTAATGTCGCAGGGTAGATCTGCGTACAGGCTACAGTTGATCGCGTTCGAAACGTCGGTGCTGCCGCAGACGAGCTCGTCGGCGAGAGCCTGGCATGCGGCGACGTTGTCGGGCGAATCACCGGGGCCGTCGTCGGGCTGTGCTCCGTCCGCGGGGTTGGCCGTGGCCGCCTCGTCTCCGGGCTCCCAGTCGGGATCGACGCAGTAGTTGGACAGACAGCTCAGACCGGCGAGGCAGGTGCCAGCGACACACTCGCAGCGTTCGTGACCGGGTGAGCAGGACCGGTCGTCATCGGCGCATGACAGCCCGAGCGGTAGCCCGCCAAGCGCTACTGCGAATAGCCACGAAGACCATACTGAAGGCCGCTTGGCCCGTTGCTCGTATCGACGATGCATGACTCAGCTCCAGTGAGGTGGGCTAGCATCCTTGCCGTACTACGTCATGGAGCTGTCGGGACAGTCGGCGAAAATTGTAACGACCTTCGGCACAAGCGGCTTCGGGGTCGGCAGTCCCCGAGCCGGTTTCATCGTCGTCTCGACCGAGGCCGCTGGAGTCCGGCTGCCGCCGTGCTCAGCGGCCTGTCGCTCGTGGGAGCGTCCGGGTCGCCGGCTCGGACGACCGGGTCGTAGCCCTGCCTTGCGAGTGCGTCGACACCCGTTGTGCCGAGGGACCGAGATGGCCCCCGGGCGAAGCACGACGCGTCGTCTCAATCTCCGATCGCGACCACGTCGCCGCCGAACTGCGGCAGGACGATGCGCGACTGGCCCTGTGGCGTGACGACGATGGGCAGCTGCGCCGCGCTCCAGTCGCGAAATCCCGCTCCGAATATCACGCTGAAGCGCAGCGCGGGTGTCTCGGAAAGCACGATGCTGGTCAGGCGTTGGATCGTCAGCTCCGGCCCCCCCTGGGTGAAGGTGAGCACCGGGATTCCATCTTCATCGGCGCTCATGGTCATGGCCGAAGCGATGTTGGCGTCGGGATGTCCGGACAAGATGCCCACGTCGACGATCGTCTCCGCCCCGTCCGCGGCGGCGAAGTGACGAAGCAAAGTCTCTTGCACACCGAACACCCACACGCCGCCCCGCGGGTCGGCCACGGCCGAGGCCGCCGAGGCGGTGGGGATCGGCCGCGTCCAGCGCTCGGTGCCATCCTCGATCGACAGCGCGAAGAAGTGCGGGTCGTTCGCGGCACAGTCCGCCTCCTGCTCGGTGCACGGCTCGGGTCGATCGCCGTCGAAGATGACCGCCCCGTCCGTGACCACGGGCGTCGCCCCCGAGCGCGAGCCGAAGCGATAGCTCCACTGCTCCACGAATGGCTCGCCAGACTCCGAAGGCACCTGCAGGGCGAACAACTTGGCGTGCCGCAGCGGGTCCGCGGAACCGTCTTCGAGCACGAACTCGGTCGAGACGAACACGGTGTCGCCCAACACTGCCGGCGAGTTGCGCGTGACGAGGTGCCGACACGGCCCGCTTCGACGACATTCAATATCAATGTGCCGAGCACCTCGCCCGTGGATGAATCGTACGCGGCAACGACTCCGTCGTTGGTGCCGAGCACGATGACTCCGTCGTCGGTGAGTCCGGGGCTGATCGGCAGTCCGCCCGTCTGCGGCGTACTCCAGACCGTGTGTCCGGCATCATCGAAGCGAATGAGCGCGTTGTTGTCTACGGCGATCACCCCGCCCTGGGCGTCGATCATGGGTGCCGATGCGAACGCGGTCTTGTTCAGGCGGTCGAGGCCGGTGTCCGCATCGACCGAGGTCCACAACACCGTGCCCTGGCCGTCGTAGACCTTGAGATAGGGGCCAGGCTGCAGGTTGCCACCGAAGCTGCAAGCCACGCGCTCGCCGTTGGACACGCAGCCGAGGGCGAAATTGGAGCCGGCCGCCTCGGTGTCCTTCCAGACCACGGCGCTGTCGGGAGACGGGGCCGGCATCAGCGATTGATCGCTCATCTGCGGGTCGCAGTGGGCCATCGAGCATCCCTGGGGCGCGGGGACGAACCGGGCTGGCTCGTCGGACGGCTGCTCTGCGTCGTCGTCGGAAAGACCTGCGCCTAAGTCCTCGACCTGGGGATCGGACTCTCCGAGCGCGGGGGAGGAAGTGTCGCACCCGGTGGCGACGATGAGGGCCAGCACGGGGAGGAGCAGGGTGCTGTTTCGAGCGAGCATGAAGTCGTTTCCCATGACTCGAACGTAGGGTTGGCGGGTTCCGATGTCCGTGGTGACTCGGTTGTGATCCGTTGCGAGATGTTGCGCGCCCGTGGCGAGTCCGCGCCGTGGTCTCGCTCGGGTCGCAGGTCGCCCCTCGAACGAACCGCAGCGAGCGACGCTCGTTTTGTAGCGAACCGTAGATCCGGGCACACACCGCCGCAGGACGTGCTACTGACCTATCTCGGTACGATGTCGAACGAGACGGCACGCCTTCTCATCGTCGAAGACGACGACCAGCTCGCGACCCTCCTGCTCGAGTATCTGGGCCAGCACGGGTTCGCGCTGTCGCGGATCTCGGCCGGTGACCACGCGGCCGAGACGATCCTCGCGTCGAACCCGGACCTGGTCGTGCTGGACCTGATGCTGCCGGGCAGCAACGGCCTCGACGTATGCCGAGAGGTTCGCGATCGCTACAAAGGAGCCATCTTGATGCTCACCGCGAGCCAGAGCGAGGTCGACCACGTGGCTGGCCTCGAGCTCGGTGCGGACGATTTCGTGACCAAGCCGATCGAGCCCCGGGTGCTGTTGGCCCGGATCCGCGCCCAGCTCCGCAAGCTGGGCGCTACGCGAGCATGGGACGCCGCCAACGACGGGCTCCTGACCGTCGGTGCGCTGCACGTCGACGCGAAATCGCGCGACGTGAGCGTGAACAGCCAGCCGGTGTCGCTGACGACCATGGAGTTCGACGTGTTGCTGATGCTCGCCCGTGAGGCGGGCACCGTCGTGACGCGAGACGAACTCTACCTCAAGATCGCGGGCGCCGAGTACGACGGAGTCGACCGCGGCATGGACGTTCACGTCAGCCGCCTTCGTCGCAAACTCCAGCGCTCGGGCTTCGACCCCTCGCGCCTCAAGTCGGTGCGCGGCATGGGGTACCTCCTGGCTTCGCGATGAGACGCTCCTTCCGTCGGTTGATCGCGGCGAGCGTCCTGATGGCGTGGTTGCTGGGGTTCGTGGTCATCATGGTCTGGTCACGGACGAAGTCTTGGACACAGGAGCGCGCCCAGGGCGATGCGATCTTCTTGTTCCACGAGCTACTCGACCAGACCCCCGCGGCGGATCGGGCCGAGCGGTTGGCCGAGCTTCAAGCGCACTCCCGGGTCGAGCTCTCCCTCGTGTCGGTCGACGACGTCGAGCGTCGCGTGGGCCGAGCCGTCCACCCCGGAGAACGCATCCCGTACCGCGAGAACACCAGCGACAACTGGTACTTCTGGGTGGAGGAGTGGTACCTCATGGTGTTCGACGACGGCGAGGGAGCGCTGTCGGCCGGCCCGGTCAACCCCGCCCTACCACGCGGGATCTTCCCGATCGGTCTGATCGTCGCGATCATCGGTCTTCCCGCGATTGCGGCACTGGTTGCTCTGCGCGTGGAGCGAGAGCTCACCAAGGTCGAGCGGGCGACCGAAGCGCTCGGCGTCGGTGAACTCAGTGCTCGCGTCGAGGATGCCCGGGGTCCGTCGCATGAGCTCGCCGACAAGTTCAACGCAATGGCGGAGAAGGTCGAGCGCCTGATCCGGAGCCGCGACGAGCTGATACAGGCCGTCTCGCACGAGCTCGGCTCTCCTCTGTCACGGCTACGCTTTCACATGGAGCTGCTCGAGCGTCAGTCGGAGGATGAGCGGGACCAGCGACTCTCCGCCATGACCCGCGAGCTCGATGCGGTCGACGAGCTCGTGGCCGAGCTGCTGACCTACGTGCAGTCCGAAGATCTGCAGCTCGAGGCCCGGCGCTTCGATCCGAGTCAGGGCCTGCGCGACCTCGCCGAGCTGGCCGTCCTCGAGGCTCCCGAGGACCGCGTCGTCGACATCCAGACGTCGCTACCGCCGGGCGTCGAGGTCTACGCGGACCAGCGTCTGTTCCTGCGGGCGGTCGAGAACATCCTGCGCAACGCGATGCGCTACGCCCGTCACGACGTCCGGCTGGAGCTGTTGTCGCAGGCCGATCGAGTTCGGGTGACCGTGCATGATGACGGCCCGGGGATCCCGACCGACGTACGCGACAAGATCATGCTCCCGTTCGTCCGCCTCGAGGCCGATCGCGGCCGAAAGACGGGCGGCGTGGGGCTGGGCCTTGCCATCGTCAGCCGGATCGTCAACCGGCACGGGGGCAGCGTCGAGATCGGAGACTCCCCGCTTGGCGGCGCCACGGTCTCGACCTCGTGGCCGACCCGCGACAGTCGAGGCTAGCCCCACGGAGTCGATGGCTCGCCCCGCGGGGGCTCGCGCGATCTCTGCACGCAGGGAGGCTGCCCGTGGTCTCACCGGCAGGTGCCGTCGGGGAGAAACTGCGGTGCGGTCGCTCCATTGGCGATGATCGTGTCGTAGAGCCGGTCGGGTGAGACCCCGGCCTCGATGAGCCGGTTGGCCCTTGCTCTTTGTTCGGCGATGACGGCGTTGAGCTCGTCGGGGCGCTCGAGCATGCTCAGGCGCCGGCCGTTGACGAAGTAGGTGATCCAGGGCGAGGACACGCCGAGCGATGCCCCGAGCTTCTCCCGCTCGATGAGGGCCTGGTCTCGCGCGTCACTGTCGATGGCGGCGGTGAGCGCGGCTGGGTCGAGGTCGAGTTTCTCGGCCCAGCCCGAGACCATCGACCTCGTGGTGTCTTCACTGGACTCGACGAGCAGCTCCTGCAGCGGCCAGAAGGCGTCGACTCCCTTCTGGGCGTGGGCCTCGAGGGCGGCGCGCCACGCCAGGAGCCTCGGCGACGTGTCCGGGTTGCGTCGAGCCAACAGGCCGAGCGTGGGCATGTAGGCGATGCGCACGTCGTCGGGATGCTCGGTCCTCAGCGCGCTCGGGGTGGGAAACGTCGAGCCCAAGCTCGGCATGCACTCGAGACAGCCGAGGGGAACGAACGCAACGATCGTCACCAGGGCGTCGGCCTTGCCCGCGACGATCGCATCTTCGATCGGCACCGCGTAGACCGCCGCGGGGTCGGGAACCCGACCGTCGATCCGGTAGATCCGATCTCGCTCCGCCTCGGGAAGCTCGGGCCTCGCGTCCTTCGTGAACGTCGCGTACAGATCGGCCGCGGGAACTCCGAGGGCCAGCAGCGTATCGGCGAGCTCGATCTCCTCGGCCAAGATCGCCGCCAGGACCTCGGACTCATCCCACGACGGCATCTTCACCCGTCTTCCGTTGATGAAGACGGCGTCACGCGACCAGGCGTCGAGCGCATGGGCGAGTGCGTCATCGGCATCGAGGGCGCTGTCGTGCTCGTGGGTCTCCAGGCGCGTCGCGTCGAGACCCATGGCCTTGGCGTGCTCGGCGAGCACGCGGTCGGGAAAGGTGAAGTCCTGCTCGTCTTGGAGGCGGCGGTGGAGCTTCCAGAAACCACCGTTGCCCTGCTGCACGAAGGCCTCTCGGGCCAGGATACCGGCGCGAGCCCCAACCGTACGCCGGTGCCGCCACACGAGCCGGACGTCGGGGTGATGAGCACGGGCCCGTTCGACCTGGCCGAATACGTTGGTCGAGGGCTGGAAGTCCTCGAACAGGACCACGGTGACCCTGGCGTCCTCCGGCCCCAACCAGGGCTGCGCGTCAGTCACGGGAACCGCAAAGCGCTCCGTGGCCGCGACCAACATTGCGGCCGCCTTAGCACGGCCCGGATCGACCGACTCGGCTACAACCGGATGGTCACGGTTGCACCCGAGGCTCGCCGTCAACGACAGCAAGAGGATGAAGGCGGAAGCGGAACGGGAGGGGTGCATGCTATGGGCCGGGGGGGCCGTGGATGGGGTCACGTTCGTGGTGCTGCGGTCGGGCTGCGAGCGTCCGCCTACCACTGCGTCATCCTGCCCCTCGACTCCTCGACGGCGAAGCCGCCTGGGCCGCTTGCACGGAAGGCTCGGTGGACTCGGCGAGCTCGGACACGAACAGCTCCTGTAGACTCTCGCCGAACCGGCTCTGCATCGCGCCGACGAGCTCGGCGATCGCCTCGTCGTCGTTCACCAGCGGTCTGGCATTCGCTTCGAAGCGCGCCTGCAGCTCGGTGCGGGCGCTGGCCAGCCACCGAGACATGGTGGACTCGTGCACGTCGTAGGACCCCGCCAGGGCGTTGGCCTGGACGCCTTCGAGATAGCGAAGCCGCAGCAGTGCGCGCTCCCGGGGCCCGAGCGAGTGAAACGCTTCGCCCAGCGCCTGCATGAACAGACTGCGGCGCGAGGCCTTCAGCGCGGCGAACTCTGGGCTGGCGCCGATCAGCTCCGGCGCGCGCTCGAGCGGTTTCGTTCCCTTGCCATCCCGGATCGCATTGAGGGCCAGCCGCGCGGCCACGGTACGGGTCCAGCCCTCCAGGCTGCCCCAGCCCCGGTAAAGAGCGATGCGAGCGGGCCCCTGCGGGCTGGGGACGAGGAGCTGGACGCGGATGTGCTGCGCCAGCTCGGTGCGCTGGTCCTCCGACAGGGAGAAGCGCCGCAGCGTCCGCTCGAGCTGGGGACCCAGCCGCTGCTCGAACACCCGCACCGCATCGTCGTCGCCATCGGCAAGCGCGGCACACAGCCAGATATCGGCTGCGTTGAGGGTGACCAGGTGCTCGCTCCACTCCGAGCGCTCGCGGTCCTGCAGGCACGCCCTGAGCTGCTGGACCAGCGCCTGTGCGGTCGGCACGAAGTCCTGGTACACGCCGCTTGCATCCGCGAGCGCCGATGCGAGCCTCGACTCGAGCGCCGAGTCGTGCGAGCCCGCGAGCCGCGACGATACGTCGTGCGCCAGCGTGTCCGTCGGCCGCGCTATGGTGCCCACGGTGTCGATGATGACACAGGGGTGTCCGAACGACGACCAGCTCGCCGCGTTCGCCGAAGGACAGCTGGACCCGGCGCAACGCAGTGCGGTCGAGGAGCACCTGGCCGGCTGCACCGATTGCAGCGCCGTCGTCAGTGCGACCTTCGCGGAGTCGTTGCCGCCGGAACACACCAAAGTGGGTCGCTACCAGGTGGTCGCGGAGATCGGGCGGGGCGGCATGGGGCGTGTGCTCAGGGCGCGGGATCCATCGCTCGGCCGCGACGTCGCGATCAAGAGCATCCTCCCGTCCGCGCTGTCGCCCGCGGCCAAGGAGCGATTCGCCCGAGAGGCAGTCGTCCTGGGGACGCTTCGGCACCCCAACGTCATCGAGGTGTTCGACGCCGGAGAGTTGGAGGGCGCCCCGTATTTCGTCATGGAGTTCATCGAGGGACAAGACCTGGACCAGTGGTGCAAAGACCGTCCCGTGCGAGAGGTTCTGGACTGCCTGTGCGGCGCGGGGCGAGGGCTGGCGGCGGCGCACGCCAAGGGCATCCTGCATCGCGACTTCAAGCCCTCCAACGTCATCGTGGGGCGAGACGACCGGGCGAAGGTCGGTGACTTTGGGCTTGCGACCTTCGGCGGAGGTTCGTCGGTCCGTACCGACGGGGCGTCGGTCGACACGCTGACCCAGACCGGGGCCCTCATGGGGACGCTGCCGTACATGGCCCCCGAGCTCCTCGAAGGAGGAAGAGCCAGCGAACTCAGCGACCAGTTCGCCTTCTGCGTGACGATGTACGAAGTGCTCTACGGTCAGCGCCCGTTCGCGGGGAAGGATCCGTGGTCGCTGGCGGAGGCGATCCGCAGCGGCGAGATTCGAGACGGCCCCGCCGCAGTGGCCATCCCTCGTCGCGCTCATCGGGCCCTCGTACGCGGGCTCTCGCCGGAGCCCAGCGGTCGATTTCCTTCGATGCGAGCCTTGCTGGCCGAACTCCATCCCCGGCGCCGGGTTGCGCTCAGGGTGGGGGCGGGTCTGGCTGCTACCGGGGCCGTCGTTGCCGTGGCCGCGGCTGTGGGCAGCACGACGCCGTCGGTCTGCGACACTTTCGCTGAGCGTCTCAGCGGGGTCTACGACTCGCGCGTACGCAGCCGAATCCGCAGCGCGTTCGCGGACTCCGATCTGCCGTACGCCGAGACCGCCTCGCGTGGCACCCTCGAGGGGTTGGATGCCTACGCGGAGCGATGGGCCGCGGGCGCGAAGGAGAGCTGTGGCGCCGCCCAGCGCGGCGAGCTGAGCGACGTAGCCCTCGATCTCCGGGTGCGCTGCTTCAAGCATTCGGCACAGAGCGTCGAGGCGATGGTCGGTCTGCTGCAGACCCCCCAGACCATCCACATCGAGAGCAGTCGGGAACTGCTGGCGGCGCTTCCCAACCTGGCCGTGTGCACCGACGCCGAGGCGCTGCGGCGCTTTGGCGTGCTGCCGGCCAACGCCGCCGAGGCGGCCGAGGCCGATGCCCTGGGCGCCGTGTTGAGCGAGGCGCACGCCCAAGCTCTGGTCGACGACTTCGACGGCGCGTGGGACGTACTGGAGCGCAACGCCGAGGCCCTCGCCGCTGCCTCCTACCCGCCGGTCCGAAGCCGGACCCTCGCACTGCGGGCAAGGGTTCTGCTGGCCCGCAAAGACCTCGAAGCGTCCAGAGACGCGAGCGTGCAGGCACACGAGCTGACGATGGAGCACCGACTCGATCGCGAAGCGTCGCGGACGGCGACCTTCCTCGGGAGGATCGCCTCCCGCACCGGGGACGTCCAGGGCGCGCACCGGTGGTTCGACTTGGCGCTCGCCCTCGCCGAGTCGGGAGGCTTCACTCAGCTCCAGGCCCACACGCTCTCGACCGCGTCTCGGTTCTACCAGGAGCGTGGAGAGCTCCAGCGTGCCGTCCAAGCCGCGCGCCGAGCCGTCCAGTTGATCGAGGACGACGACGCCTACCCGGAGACGTCGCGAGCCGAGGTGCTGCTGGCCTACTCCGACCGCCTCCTGTCGCGGGGGGGAAGAGACGACGGCCTGGCCCAGCTCCAACGAGCGCACGAGATCCTGCTCGCTGTCCACGGGGACACCCATCCGGCCGTCGGCGATGTGCAGCGCTCTCTTCAGGAGCGAGCGTCGCGACGCGGTGACTACGACGCCTCGTACCGGCACGGGCGTGAAGTACTTCGCATCACGATGGCGCTCGATGGCCCAACATCGCTGCGGGCAGTCGCGGCCTCCGCGAACTTGGCAATCTCTCTGCGAGAGCTCGGGCGCTTCGCCGAGGCGGCGCGGGAGCTGGCGCATGCCAATACCCTGCTCGACCAGTGGCCGGCCTACGTGCCGATGCTCCGGATCCCGATCTTGACCAATCTCGGCAGCGTCATGCTGGGCCTGGGCGACAACGACGGTGCCCGCGACGCTCTGACCCGCGCCAAGGCGCTGTTCGAGGCGCAAGAAAACCGCAAGGAGCAAGGCATCCTGGTCGACGGACTGTTGTCGGCAGTCGAGCTGCGTGATGACAACCTCGCGGCAGCGCGCAGCCTCGCCGCTGGCGCGCTGGCGGCGTCGACAGAGGTCTATGGCGGCGACAACTTTCACACCGCAGACGCCGGGATGCGTCTTGCTCACGTCGAGCTGGCCGCGGGCAACTACGCGTTGGCGCGAGATCTGCTCGCCGGGGCGCTGGCCGTCCAAGACATCAACGAAGCCGACCGGGGAGAGATGACGTTCGGCCTCGCGCGAGCCACCTACGAGGACCCTCGAGCCTCGCCCCGCGATCGCGCGCGAGGCCTCGAGCTGGCCCGCGACGCCAAGCTCGCCCTGCAGGGCAAGCCTGCCTACGGAAGGCAGCAGGCCGAGGTCGCACTGTGGCTCCGCCAGCGGTCGGAGGACTCGTGCACTGGTTGCGACTGAAATGACGGCGTCGCGGACGGCCGCGCGGGCGAGCGACCGCGCGACGGACGGCGGGAACGAACCCATCTCCGACCCCATCTCCGACCCTGGTGACGTCATAGCCCTCGGGCGCAGCGGAAGGTGATGCCGCCGAAACCAGTGTCACCCCGGCCCTCCTCGCGGCTCGCCACTCGGTTGTAGGTCAGAAAGTCGCTGCTGGTGCCCCCGCCCTTGAGGACGTGCGGGTCGGTGCTGCCGTCGGAGCCGCAGGGGTATTGGCCCTCGGTCCCTGGCACCAGGACGGCATTGTCCGCCGTGGCCTCGGGGGTCTCGAAGAAACCATCGTCGTGGCAGTCGAACACCCACTCGCTGGTGTTGCCGGCCATGTCCATGTGCCCCCAGCGCGCCGCGCCGTCAGGCCTGCTGCCGACCGGTTCAATCGTGCCCGTGTCGAAGACGCTGCGGGTCTCGTCGATCGGTGCGCTACCCCAGGGGTAGAGACGATCCTGGTCGGCTCCAGCCGCGGCATACTCCCACTCAGCCTCGGTCGGGAGCCGGCCCTCGTCCCAGATGCAGAACGCCTGGGCGTGGTACCAGTTGACGCAGCCGATCGGCTTGTCTTCGTCGGCGCCCGGCGCCTCGGTCCAGGTCGCGCTGGCGTTGCACTGCAGGTCGAACGAGCCCGGGAGGTGGTCATTCCACGCCAGCTGCCACCCGCTACCGACCACGCCGGGGATTTCGCCCTCCCCCTCGGCTGGTCGCCAGTTGTCGTTCCAGGCGGCCACAAACGCCCGAAAGCGCCCGACCGTCACCGCGTAGTGGTCCAGCGCGAACCCCCCGACTGTGACGTCGTGTTCGGGCGTTTCGTCCGAGAAACACTCGGACAGAAACTCCGGCGGGCACGCGTCGTTGCCCGACAGGCCGCGCCCCACGGCCACCGTCCCCCCGGGCAGATTCACGGTGGTGCAGCACGAGGCCCCGGCGCACGTCGTCTGCAGCCCCTCGCACGACGGCGCGTCCGGATCGTAGGGCATGCCCGCGTCTGTTCCTCCGCCGCTGCTGTCACTGCCGCCGCTACTGTCACCGCCGTCGCTGCTCGCATCACCCGTTTCTGGAGCGCCGGCTGTGCCATCGGCGACCGTCGAATCGTTGCCACCGGTCTCGGTCGACGAACCGCTCCCTCCAGTTCCCATCGCGGGGGTGCCTTCGTCTTCGCCCGGGTCGCAGCCGAGCACGAGTCCCGCAGACAACACCATGAGCATCGCGTTCTTGATCATCGACTGGGGAACACGCGCCACGCCGCAACTTGCATGGACGGGAGGATTTTCTCGAACGAGTTCGTGTCACCCCATGACCCGCCGTCGAAAAACTGAGTGATCTCTCGATGTTCGACGCCGACTGCTGCCGTTGTTTTTCGAGCGTCGATCGTGGCCGCCTGGGGACCTCGGTCGGCGAGGTCGGAATCGAGTAGCCCGTAGCTCGTGGCCGGTCATCGATTCTTCGGATGAACTCGGCGACCTCGTGCCTGTTGCCTGTTGCCTGTTGCCTGTTGCCTGTTGCCTGTTGCCTGTTGCCGGAGTCGAGGCGTTGGGCGCGTTGCGCGAGGCGACAGCCTGGCCGCCTTGTGCCTGATGGCCTGCTCGAGTTTGCCGGCCGAAGCGTGGTGGACTACGGAAGAGACCGGAGTGTCAAACGTATCGCGAGTACCTCCTGCGTGTTCCTATCGACGATCGTCGTCGGAGCGGACAACGCCATCGAGACCGCCGACTCAAGACCTCGGTGTCTTGGACCGAAGCTGAGCGCGGAGCTTCTGCAGTCCCTTGCGCATCGGTTCGCGGGCGTTGGCGCGCTTCATCCAGGCCGGGAGCCGACTCGCCATCGACGAGTTGCCCGCCTGCGGGCTGCGCTCACGCAAGAGCGCTTCGACGAAGCGCTCGATCTCCTCGAGATGCGCCTCGCTCCAGGCCCACAGCAGGTTGCCACGGACATTCGTCTGCAGCCACAACGGAAGTCCAAAGAACGGATCGAGGCCGGGACTGGCCGCAACGTAGAACGGAGCCGTGACGCTCGCGCGATGGCTGGTGCCACAACTGCAACGAAGCGCCACCTCGGCCGTGCCCCCGGGAGGCAGATGAACCATGCGCTCGTTCCGACGCCCGCACGTCGGACACCGAGCCTTCGCGCTCCGATCGCCGCCTCTGGACCCCCATAGCGCCGCGCCTTGATCCGCCCCCGAGCTGCGCGCGCAGCTCGTACAGCGCAGTGTCCGATGACCGCCCCGAGGATCGCCGGACACGATCGCCAGACCGTCACAACCCGGGCAAGCGACGAGGATCCGCTCGGCAAAGCGCCAGATCGAACCGCCCCCGTCGAGGTGTCGGCTGGGGCCGGGATCGGTCATTGCACTCGCTCGATGGGCACGGGCATGGGTAGTATGACTAGCCACGGTTCAGAAGTCCGTGGAACCTGGAATTCGTGCCCCAGCGGGCTGTTTTGCAGCCCTTGTCCAAACAGCTCGATGAACAGCGCACACGGAGTGGCCAGCCGAACGCACCCGCACCGTCATGCTGATCTTCGTCGCCTGCTCGGGACGCGTCCATCCCCCGGCCGACGTCTCGCAGATCGATGTCGTGGCGCTCATCGAGCGAGGGGCTCC
>JAHZJA010000435.1 GCA_022601155.1 Deltaproteobacteria bacterium
GGCCACAACGGGATCGGCGCCTGCGGGTCGGCGCCGGGCGAGCTCAGAATCCGAATTCCTTGATCTTATAGAGGAGGGCCCGGTGACTGAGCTCCAACAGCTTGGCGGCGTGGGTCCGGTTGCCGCCCGTCTTGTCGAGCGCCCTCAAGATGAACTCCCGCTCGAGCGCACGATGGGCCCGCTTGACCGAGAGGTCGTCCTTGGGAAATCGCAGCACGTGCGTCTCGCCCACCGAGCGTGATGCGGTCGTCCTATCGGGCAGCGCGTCGAGCCCGATCCATGGTCCTTCCGCCATGACGGCCGCATGCTCGATCGTGTTCTCCAGCTCACGAACGTTGCCGGGCCAGTCGTACGCGCGCAACACGGCCATCGCGTCTTCGACCACGCCCTCGATCGATGTCCCCAGCCGAGCGTTGGTCGCGGCCACGAAGTGTTCGACCAACGGAGCGACGTCCTCCTTGCGCTCACGCAGCGGCGGCAACTCGATCGGCATCACGGCGAGGCGGTAGTACAGGTCTTGTCGGAACTCGCCGCTGTCGACCATCTGCCCGAGGTCACGCGAGGTCGCAGCCACTACCCGCACGTCGATCGCGATGGGCTGATTGTCTCCCACGCGGCGAATCTCCCCCTCTTGGAGCGCCCGTAGCAGCTTGACCTGCAGGTGCGGAGGAAGCTCGCCGATCTCGTCGAGGAACAGCGTGCCCGTGTGCGCCTCCTCGAACAGCCCGCGCTTGTCTGCGCTCGCGTCGGTGAACGCACCCTTGCGATGCCCGAACAGCTCCGACTCGAGCAGCGTCTCGGGAATCGCGCCACAGTTGACGGCAACGAACGGACCCTCGCGTCGCGGACTCTCATCGTGCAGCGCACGCGAGGCGAGCTCCTTGCCCACGCCCGACTCTCCCAGCACCAACACGGTGGTCTTGAACGCCGCGACCTTGCGCACCATCCGCGCCATGCGTCGCATCCCAGCCGAGTGGATCAGCAATGCGCCCAGCCGCTCGGTGTCCGCGACGCGCTCCCGCAGTCGGGCCCGCAACGTGGAGTTCTCTCGCCGCAGTCGTTGGCGCTCGGCCGCCTTGCGCAGCGTCAGCACCACTTCGTCTTGCTTGAAGGGCTTGGAGACGTAGTCGTAGGCACCGCGATGCATCGCGTCGACGGCCAGCGCCACGTTGCCGAACGCGCTCATCACGATGACCGTCAGCTCGGGTCGCTCTTCCCTCGCCCAGTCGACCAGCGCCAAACCTCCCATTCCCGGCATGCGCACGTCGGTGAGCACGACGTCCAGCGGCTCCCCCGTGTCCTGCTCCAGGCGCGCGACGGCGGCTTCACCCGACGCCACCGTCTCGACCTGGACCCCCTCGCGACCGAGCAGCAGCGAGAGCATGTGCCGCATGGGCTCCTCGTCGTCGACGACGAGCACGCGGGCATACCCGGTGGCGGACGTCGAAGGCGGTGGCCCGGAGTGCGGCTCCACGGTCGCTGAGAGTATCACCGCCGTGTACACCCGACGGTCGGGGCTTTGTCGTAGCCGCTCGGGTCTGCCACGCTTACCGCCCCATGGTGTTCGACTGGCTACGCCGGCGTCGACGCGAGCGCATCCTCGCCGACCCCTTTCCCGACGCGTGGCGTCAAACCCTCGGCACGCGGGTCGCCGCGTGGGCCGACCTCGACGACGACGAGCGCACCTTGCTGTGCCAGCTCACCCAGGTGTTCGTGGAGGAGAAGAACTGGGAAGGCCTCGGCGGCCTGGAGATGGACGATGACGTGCGGGTCACGGTGGCCGGCCAGGCCTGCCTGCTCATCCTCGGCCTCGACCACGATCTGTACCGCCGGGTGGAGAGCATCCTGGTCTACCCGAGCACGGTGTTCGCTCCCGCCGAAGGCTCGAGCATCTTCGGCGTGGCCACCGCGCCCGTGTCGAGCCCGATGCCGCTGCTGGGACAGGCGTGGCAGCGTGGGCCCGTGATCCTCGCGTGGGATGCCGTGCGACGTGGGGCCGCCGACTCGCGTGACGGCCACAACGTGGTGTTCCACGAATTCGCGCACAAGCTCGACATGCTCTCGGGGGGTGCCGATGGGGTGCCGCCGCTGGCCGACCGCGAGACCTACGACCGCTGGGTGCAGGTGTTCGAGCGCGGGTGGCATGCGCTGCACGAGCGCCAGGCCGCCGGGCGTCGCACCTTCCTCGACGCCTACGCCGGGGAGAGCCCCGCCGAGTTCTTCGCTGTGGCCACCGAGCAATTCTTCGAACAAGGGGCGGCGATGGAGCACAAACACCCCGCGCTGTACGACGTCCTGCGCGATTTCTATCGCCAGGACCCCGCCCGTCGTCGAAACCGCCGCACCCCGTAGCGAGGCCGACGGCGCCAGCGGCTGGGCACGCGTGCGCGACAGCTCCCAAGCCCGACGAAGAACGCTGCTCGCGAGCACCCCCGATGTCTCGCCCCGAGGTCGACCCGGCTTGATCTAAGCTCGCCGCGGCCCCTCATGCCCGCCCCCGATTCCCGCGCCGCGCCCTCCGGCGACGATGCCCGAGCTCCCGACTCCCGACCGATTCATCGGGGAGACGGCGGCTTGGGAGTGCTGCTGCTGCACGGCCTCACGGGCACCCCGTACGACATCGCGCCATTCGCCGACGCGCTCGCCGAGCGAGGGTTCGCGGTGCGGGGCCCGCTGCTGGCCGGGCACGACGAC
>JAHZJA010000436.1 GCA_022601155.1 Deltaproteobacteria bacterium
AAGATATCAAAAGTTCCGCCCTTACCCCCTGATGAGCACATTCAAAAGGGGAAGCATCCATCAGACAATTCGCTATCCGATTGTCTCTTTCTGTCCCTTCCACCAGTCGCTTGACCGCCTCGGGATCGGTGTAGCGGGAGATCCCGTGGCCCAGGTTGAACACGTGGCCGGCCGCGGCACGACCCGCCACCACGATCTCCTGCGCACGGCGGCGGAGGTCGTCGGCCGGTGCGAACAAGGCGATGGGATCGAGGTTGCCCTGCACCACCTTGTCGGCACCGACCACATCGATGGCGCGGGACAAGTCGATGCTCCAGTCCACACCCAGCACGTCGGCGTCCAGGTCCTTGACCAGCGACAGCAGACTCGCGTTGCCACGCACGAACAAGATCACGGGCACGCCGTGCTTCTTGGCCTCGTCCACCAACCGCTTCACGTGGGGCAGCACGTGGATGCGGTAGTCGGCGGGAGTGAGGGCGGCACCCCAGCTCTCGAAGATCTGCAGCGCGTCGACGCCCGCGCGCACCTGCCCGGCGAGGTAATCGATGAGCACGGTGGTGATCGACTCGAGCATCCGTCCAAACACGACGGGCTCGGTGAACGCCATGCGCTTGGTGTGGAGGAACTCCTTGCTGCCGCTGCCCTCCACCATGTAGCTCGCGGTGGTGAATGGCGCCCCACAAAAACCGATCAACGGCACCCGATCGTCCAGTTCCTTCTTGCACGCCGACACCGCGTCGTAGACGTAGCCGAGGTGATCGTCGGCCTTGCCGAACTTCAGGCGTTCGACATCGGCCACGGTCCGGACCGGCTCGGCCACGACGGGCGCGGGCTTGAACTCCACCTCCACCCCCATCGCATCGAACACGGTGAGGATGTCGGAGAACAGGATCGCGGCGTCGAGGTCGAAGCGATCGAGCGGCTGACGGGTGACCTCGGCGCACAGGTGCGGCGTGCGACACAGCTCCTCGAACGACACCTTGGCCCGCACCTCTCGATACTCCGGCAGGTAGCGACCCGCCTGGCGCATCACCCAGATCGGGGTCCGGGCGGGCTTCTTTCCCAAGCAGGCGTCGAGGAAGGTCGTGTTCGCCAGCGGCATGCGGAAAACTATACCCTCCCCCTCGCCCCCCTCGACATCGCCGGGAGCCTGAGCCAAGCTCGCTACCGTGGTCGTCGGCCGCGCTGCGCTGGAGATTCCGGGCCGGCCACGTCCGTGGATCATGGCTCATCGGGGCGCGTGCGACCTCGCACCAGAGAACACGCTCGCCTCGTTCCAGCTGGCCCTCGACCACGACGCAGATCTGCTCGAGACCGACCTGTGGTTGAGCGCCGACGGCGAGATCGTGTGCAACCACGACCGCACGTTGCTGCGGACCACGGGAGATCGGCGACGCGTCGGGCAGCTGACCGCCCGCGCCCTCGCCCGGCTTCCCGCCCGCGACCACCACGGCCAGGAGCACGGCGTCCCCCGGCTGGCGACGCTGCTCGAGATGGTGCCCGCCCACGTGCCCCTGATCGTCGAGCTCAAGGACCCAGCGCTGGTCGAGCCTGGCCCCCTCGCCCGACTGTTGCGCGAGCTCGGCGCCCGCGCGCGCGAGCGCCGAGCCGGTGTCATCACCGAGCGGCGAGGCCTGCTGCGAAAACTTCGGACTGCCGCGCCAGGTCTGGTCGCCGGCCACATCGCGCTTCGCGATCCATGGGGTGCCCGCGACGTGGACCTGCTCGGACCGTGGTGGCCACTGCTACGCCTCAACCCCGGCTACGTCGCGGCGGCACGGCGTCGCGGCCAGCGAGTGTGTCCGCTGGACCCGCAGCTGCACGCGCCCGGACACCTGTCGCGCTGGCTGTCTCTCGACGTCGACGCGGTGCTCACCAACGACCCCCGGCGTACACGGCTCGCCATCGAAGCCCTGCGGAGCCCATTGGCCGCGGGCTGAGGCCCACGTCCAATCACCCCGACTGCGCTCATCGCGACCGGCGGGTTGCTATGGTTGTTCGGCATGCCCGCGCCCCGCCCCGACACCAGCCCCCGCCGCGTGGGCATGTGGTTGTGGTTGGCGCTCGGCATCGCGGTGGCCAACGCCACCTCGTGCACGCTGATGCTCAACGACGACATCGCGTGTGGCGATGGTTTCGTCGATGAAGTCGCGGGTGAGGAGTGCGATCCCGGCGATCCGGACAGCTTCCTGTTCGGGTGCGTGGGGACCAGCCGCCCCGACGGCGAGGCCGCGTGCGATCCGGTGACCTGTGAGGTCATCAACGACAGGGCGCAATGTGCCATCTGCGGTGATGGGCAAGTGGACCTGATGGTCGGAGAGCAGTGCGATGGGTCGAACCTCATCGGCCGCACGTGCGAGGGCGGAGTGGGCACACTTCAGTGCACCACCAGCTGCCGCTTCGACGAGAGTGAGTGCGAAGAGTGCGGCAACGGAAGGCTCGATGAAGGGGAGGAGTGTGACCCCAACGTCGACGCGGTAGATCTCACCGGGGCCAAGCCTCCGTGTGTCCAGCTCGAGGCTCCGTTCAATGACACGCAGCCCTACACCGCGGGCAACCCCGGCCAGTGCCAAGACGACTGCACATGGTCTCGGCAAGGGTGCAGCTACTGCGGCAACGGCCGTGCGGAGGAGGCACTTCCCGTCGACAACATGGGGGCGATGAGCTTCGCCGAGCTGTGCGACGGCAACGATTTCGACGCCAGCGAGCTGGACGAGGTCCTCGGAGACTCGGCGTGCTCGCTGGCCAACCCCGACACCCGGCCCATCGTCGAGTGTTCGCCCAACTGCCTCGCCGTCAGCCCGCTCGATCTACCGCAGCCGTGCTGTGCCAAGCCGGGGACGACATGCCCCACCAAGGACGCCGAGATTCGGTGTTGCTTCGAGGTCGATCACCCCGGGTCGACGGCGGATCCCTGTGCTGTGGTGATGCTCACCGATGGTGAGATCGGCCGAGCCTGCAGGTAGTCGGTTCAGGGCCACCGCCAAGGGCCGAATCGCCCCACGACCTGCGTGGCAAATCGCGTTCATGCGACACGGTTCCCCGGCGCGCAGCCGAGTACGACGACGATCCATCGCCGCCACAATCGAATCCGCCCCAAGGGTTTCCCTTCACTCTTCGACGAAACGGTGATCAAGGCATGGTTTGCGTCGCCTCATGGCGTACACGGGGATCCATTAGCGGTTGACCAGACCACTCCGTTTTCGAACCGCAATGAAGACTTTCGTTGGCAGCGCCGCGGTCTTGGATTCGCTAGACTGCTTCACACATGGGTACTCGCATCGAAGTCGGCTCACAGCTGGAAGGTCGGTTCTCGATTCTCGACGAGCTCGCGTCCCGGGACTCGCGAACCGTCTACTTCGGCAACGACACCCAGTCCAACACTCGCTGTGAGATCCATGTACTCGTCGCGGGAGCAGCCAGCGTCGAGCGCGTTGCCTTCACGCGCGAAGCCGAGCTGCTCGGCCGAGTCGACCACCCCGGATGTCTTCGTGTCGCGAGCGTCGGTGGCCTGCCCGACGGCACGCTCTATTACATCGTCGCCGAGCGTGCGAGCAGCCGCGTCACCGATCGCCAGGGAACGCGCCTGCCTCCCTTCCACAGTGCGGACGCGGCGGCACAGTTGCTCCGGGTCCTCGATCATATCCATCGGCTGGACTGGCGGCTGGGGTGGCTCACGCCCGACCAAGTCGACGAGCGGCTCGATCAGGGACGGTTGCAGGTCCGCATCGTTCGGATGCCCAGCGCCCGCCCCGACGGACAGAGCAGCGCGCCGCCAGAGCCAGACGAGGCGCGCTACGCCGCGGCCGCGCTGCGCCAGGGCGAGCCCGCAACCCTCGCGACCGAGTTGTTCACGGTCGGACAGCTGGTGAGCCAGCTGGCGTCGGGCGAGATCGGGATCCCGCTGCCCCACGACGACGACGCCGAGCGACAGCTCGCCGGCCTGGTCGACAGACTCTTGGGCAAGCCCGGGACGCAGGCGTTCGCCAGCGCATCTGCGGCCGCCGACGAGTTCGAACAGCTGCTCGCCAGCTGGCAAGGCTCCATTCCCGTTGTGCCTCCCGTCGCGCGCACGACCGGCAGGAGCAGGTTTCGCACCTCCGACATCGTGGGCATCGAGACCCGCCCCACGGTCATGCCCGTGGCGGCCGGCAGCCCCGAGCCTGGCGCGGTGCAAGCTCGCGTTGGCCGGCCGACTTCGGGCGGGGTGATGGTCGAGCCGGCTCCTTCCTCGCTGCGAAGGTGGGCCCCTGCCATCGCCGTCGGACTGATCGCGGTCGTCGGCGGAGTCGTCTTCCTCAGCAGCTCCAGCGGCACACCGGAGCCCGCTGGCCCGGCGACCCCGACCGTCGCGGTGCACAGCAACGTCCCCGCCGCGGCCGCACCCAGCCAACGCCCTGCCCCGGTGGCCGCGCCTGCGCCGGAGATGGTCGAGACCGCCGGACTACTCGACAACCCCATGCGCGCGCTGGCGGTCCTCAACCGAACCGATCTCGGCCGCGTGCTCGGGTATGTGGAGCGCCAAAAGCTACTCGGCGCGATCAACGACCGCCCCGACCTGCGCGCACGCGTCGACATGCGCTGGAACCGGTTGCTGGATCTCGCCCAGGCGTCCGACTCCCCCACGCCCTGCACGACCTTCCGTGAGGCGCTGTCCGAGCTGCTGCAGGCACCTCAAAATCCCGCCGAGAAGACCCTGATGGCCCAGCTGTCGGTGCCCACGCCCGAGACGGTCCTGGGCGCAGGCACAGCCCCCGACGGCGAGTGCACCGGACTCCCCGAGGCCTTTGCCGAGGCGATGGCACGCCACCCCGCCGATGAACCGGCCGCGCCTGCTGGGTCCAGCCGTCGGTCCACGCGGTCGTCATCGCGGTCCAGGTCGCACACGTCGACCAAGCCCGCCAGCACCCCGTCGCCCGCCAAGCCCACGCCCGCGAGCAAAGACGAGCCGAGCGTCGCCAGCCGGCTCGAAGACGACATCAAGAGCGTCGGCTTCTGAGCTTCGCTGCTGGTATCGGTGTCGGCGCCCCGACGTAGCTCGGCGCCCGTACGTTGTGGCAATTGACGACGCCGGGGGGGCACCCCGGCGTCTGGTCTCCGGCTGGCGGACGCGATGCCCGCCCTCCGCCGTCGAGCCTAGAACCGCACCTGCAACGACGCACCGCGACGATGGCCGGCCACTCGGAAACGAGACGGGCCGGCTGCGGCCTGCCCCTTGCTCCGGCGGGTGGCGTTGATGGCGATGATGACCACCGCCCCGACGGCCGCTGCAGCCCCGATCCCGAATGCGATGTCGGCCCCGAGTGCGAATCGACGGCTGGCATCGAGGTCGGCCTCGGCTCCCGCCGGGCACAGCAGGGGAGAATCGGCGCACTGGTCGTTGACATCGCCCGTGCGCCGACGAGATGCGACGCCGAGCCCCGCACCCGTTCCAAAGCCCACGACCGCGACGGCCGTCAGCGCGATGGCAGCCGGGCTGAATACACGAATATCACTGCTGTCGGTCGCTGTGTCGTCGCCCGTCCCGTCGTCCGAGAGGGGCTCGATCTCGTCGTCAGCTGGGCCCGACTCGTCGCCGTCGACCGGGGTCGGCGACGCCTCGGTCGGCTCCTCCGACTGCGCCTTGATCTTCCTGCGTCGGAGGCTCTCCACCTTCTCTTCGAGCGCCGCACGCTCGTTGGCCGGAGCGAACGCGCGGTAGTACTCGAAGTACTCGATCGCACCGTCGTACTGCGCCGCTCGATCGTGGGCCTGGGCAATGTTGTACAGCAGCAGCGGATCGCCCGACAGCGCGTACGCCTGCTTGAATGCAGCGATCGCCGGATCGTAGCTGCCATCGAGGTACAGGCTCTTGCCGTTGTCGAACAGCTCGCGCGCCCGTGCCAAGTCCTCCTCGGAGGGGTTGGACGCAGGCGTGGGTGGCGGCTCGGCTCGCGCGATGGGAACGGCCGCCAGCGACATGGCGAAGCACAAAAACGAAGAACGGAGGACTTGGCGAGCAGGCATGGTTCGGAGCCTTTAGTCGATCTCTCGGAGGCCGTCGTCGAGCTTGGTCGCGACATCGGGAGAGGAGGCGGGCTTGGGCTTGGGCTCCGCGCTCGGTGGTGAATCGGTGGATGGCGGTGGAGGGTTGGCGGGCTTGGTCTTGCGCGCCTTGGGATTCTTGCGCGACTTCTTGCGGGTCGGCTTTGCAGCGGGGGCCGCTTCGACCGGCGTCCCCGCGTCGGGCCCGGCCTTGAGCGCGGCGAGTCGGGCGTCCAGCCCCTCGCAGTCGGCATCGGTCTCGCCCGGGCCAGGCCGGGGAGCGCCGTCGACCGAAGCGATCGCAGGGCGAAACTCGGCCCGCTCTCGGTTGCGTTCGATGAGGGTCAGAGAGTCGGAGAACACCTCGCAGGGGGAGTCGGCCTGCCCGGCCTGCATCAGATCCAGGGCGACGTGGAGCTCCAAGTTGACCTGGGCCGTCAGTCCTGCCGTCTCGAGCTCCCCCAACAACGCGTGTCGATCGAGGAGATCGGTCCGCTTCATCAACGCGATGTCGTTGACCTTCGCGACGCGCTCGTCGGGCTCGGGTTCGCCCTCGGCGGCCTCGTTCGTCTCGTTGGCATCGCCCTCGGCCGGGGGTGTGACGGCTTCGGGCTTCGGGACGGTCCCGGCTGCGGCCGTAGAGGGAGCCGGAGTGTCGGCGTCGGCCTGCGCGACCGCGCCTGCGTCGTCGGGCTCTTGCATCCATAGCCAGGCGCCCGCGCCCACGCCCAGCAGGAGCACAAACAGCAGTACCAAGGGCACGTACGACCGCTTGGGTTCGGGCTCGGGCTCGGGCGCGACACGGGGAGAAGAGGCGGAGACCGTCTTGGACTTGGTGCTGACGGGGACGTCGGCTGGTGGGGGCCAAGCCGGCTCCACCACGTCTGGATTGACCGAGTCGTCCTCGAAGATGTCGCCCATGCCGGTCGCGACGGGCAACAGGTGGCCATCGGTCCGCTCCGCGACTCCAAACGAAGGAGGAGGCGCCAGCGCGAAATCGCCCGAATCTTCCTTGTGTCTGTGGTCAGGCATCGAACCGGATCACCCGCTCGCTCCCGCTGGCACCGACCCCCGGTCCGGGGCCGGAGCTAGATGCCGCCGCATGACGACGGCACCTCGCCAGCAACTGCAGATCCGGACTCGGTGCTGATGACCCCATCCACGAACCAGCACATCTCGTCGAGCTCGGCGTCGGAGAGGTCTTGGCCCTCGGCGATCTGGGTCGCACCGGTGTTGTCCACGATGGGCCCGCGAAATGGCACCTGCGGATCGGCGATGGTCCGTCCGCGACGCTCCTCGGCTCCGGTCGTGACGGCGATCGGTACCGAGCCCGGGAACGCGGCGTAGTTGACCACCGAGCGGCTGTCGTTGGTCATCGACGCCCACGCGGTGTCCGTGGGGTCGAACGTCCCGTCCCGAATCGACTGCACCTTCTTCTCGTAGAGATCGGTCCACTCCCAATACGCCGATGACAGGCACTGGTCGGGGTTGGACTCACAGGCGGTCGGGCTGTGATACCCGATCCGGTAGATCGGAACCTCGGATTCCTCGCCCGAGTCGGGATCGGTGCAGGCGACGGTCGCCCCGAGCTGCGCCTCGATCGGGGCGGTGCTGTTGCTCTGCGCAAAGATGACATCGCTGCCGGCGGCGATGAGTTCCTCCGCCATGGCCCCCTCGACCTCGGGATCGAAGAACGCGCCCACCCAGCGAACGTCCACCTGTATGTCCGGGTTGGCCTCCTTGGCGCCCAGTGTGAACGCATTGATGTGTCGGACGAACTGCGGAAGCGGAAGTGCGGCGACGACCCCGAGCTGGCCGGTGCAGCTCATGCTGCCAGCGACGTATCCCAGCACGTAGATCGGCTGGTACATCCGACCAAAATAGGACGTGAGGTTGTCGCCGCTGACATCACCGCAACAGCTGATGAAGTACCGATCTGGGTACTTATTGGCCGCGTTGAGCGTCTCGGTGATGAAACCCGACGAAATTGTGAAGATGACGTTCGCGTCGTCGGTCTCGACCAGGTCGTCGATGACCCCGGCCACATCCGCACTCACCACCGACGGCCGAAAAGCCATCTCCACGCCCAGGCTCTCCGCGATCGCGAGTGCCGCATCGTGGTGTGTCTGCGACCATCCCTTGTCGTTCTGCGAACTCGAGTAGATGAATCCCAGGCGCACTTCGTCGACGCTCTCGACGGTGGTGCAGTAGCCATCGGAAACCTGACATGTGCTCCCTGGCCCGAATGCATCCTGGCAATCGCCGTCAGCCTGACAGGAGACCCTTTCCGGTACCGTCAGGGAGCAGCCACTGAGCCACAGGAAGGAAATCGGTATCAAGGCAAAGCGTCTGTACATCGGCGAACTCGCCGAAGGACACTAGCAGATGCTTTGGTACCCGAGCCAGCAACGAGATGGGTCGGGTATGGAAGGGTTCGCCGTTTTTGTTCGTTTCTGCCCCGATCGGCTCCATGCTCGTTCAGCGTTTCCCTGGCAGAGATCCTAGAAACCCTGAGCGCCCGACCCAAATCGGTACACTCGAAAACTGGACCATTCGAGCGAATGCGCGAACGTGGACACGAGACCGCACATTCTCAGCGATTACCTTACAGACCGAGACAACGCCTAGAACCAGGCGAACCGCAGTCCCACCAGCAAAGCCTGTCGCGGGAAGCTGTCACCAGGCACGAAGCGAGCGTCGTAGGTGAGCCCTACGCTCATCGCGGCCGAGGCATTGAGCCAGAACTCGTAGCCGAGACCGAGTGCGCCGCCCAACCCAACCGTCATTCCATCGACCTCGTCGAACGAACGGGTTGGATCGCGCCGCGGCACCGCCCCCAGGCCAAGGCCAGTACGCACGAAGAAGCCGCGCCAGACATAGCCCGTGGCCTCGACATCACCACCAAACGCCACACCTACGCTGCGCTGGAGATACGGGGTGAGGTGGAGGTTGACCCCGAGCGTGAGACGCTTGGTCACCCCGCCACCGATGTTGAACTCGAGCCGGGACGCCGGAATGAAGTCGTCGTAGTAGAAGAACGTTCCGCCGAAGCCGAGTCCGCCACCGACGTACAGGCCCCGACGATCGCGAGCCCCCTCGATCTCCACGCCACGGCGACCCGTGACCGCTGCCTCCGCCTCGGTGGGTGCAGCGAGCCACACCCCGCCGAGCGCGAGCGCGGTCCCGAGCACGGTCGCCCCTGCGCGACGGCGGCTACGGTCACGACGGGAGCGAGAACGACGAGACGTGGTCATGGGGTTCAGCATGACATACCGGCTAACGAAGAGTGGTGACGTCGACCACGGCGAAGCCCCCTTCGTCGACCTCGAGTTCCGTGGTGTGGCGCTCTTTGCCACCGGGCCCGAACACCGTCACCTCGATCGTGTGCGCTCCCGGAGGAACGACGGCACGGCCGATGTGAACCTTGTCCGGAAGGGTGGACCAGCTGCGGGTGTCGGGCTTGTCGAGCGCCACCAAGGTCCCCTCGATCGCGGCCGCGGCCAGGAAGCCGACCAACCCGGCTGCACCCGAGTCGTCGGCCGCGGCCTTGCCTCCGGCTCGTGCGCCCTCGGCGGCTCCCGCCCGTACGATCATGCGCGTCAGCGCGGCTCCGATGATCTTGGGCTTGATCGCCTCGTACTCGGCGATGATCTCACCGCCGAGGTCGGAGGCTTCGTCCATCGGTACGACCTTGCCATCGACCCGCAGCTCGGCGTCGATGAACAGGTTGTTCGCCTTGGCCAGCTCGGGATAGACGACGACCTTGAACATCCCGTACTCGAGCAGCGTGGTGTCCCCGGTGACATAGGCCCCGGCCAGGCCGATCGCGGCCCCGATGGGGATCCGCTCGGGCACCTTGAACGGCACCCGTCCCGTCTTGGCGACGACGAGGATCTCGGTGGGCACCCCGGGAGTCGGGGCTGCGCCCCACACCGAGACCTTTGCGGGCAGGCTGCCCAGGGTCGTCGTGGGTGGAGCCGCCTCGGGGCGCTGGACCGGCGCGCTGGGCTGCTCGGGCTGCTCCGCCGTCACGTCGGCGGGCGGCGGCTCCTCGGCGGGACTGGGATCGGTCGCCGCCGGGCTCGGCTGCTGCGGGGCGGAGCTGGGCTGAGCCGAGGCAGGCGCATCGGTGGGCAGATAGTCGATGATGCGCTCGCCCCGGAAGGTTCCCCGTGCGGCCAACCTCTCGATGGGTCGCGCGAGGCTGCCAAAGTCGCGATCTTGAAGGGCCTCGTCGTAGTAGCGAAGCGCCTCGTCGGCGTTGCCCAGCCGCTCGTGCACGAAGCCCGCGATGTAGGAACCGAAGGCCCCGTGCTCGTTCTCCGGGTCGTAGTCCCGCAGGTAGTTGCGCATGGTGGTGAAGCGCTTGCTCTCCACCTTCGCGCCGTTGAGATCGCCACGCACCAGGTAATTCACCATGTTGATGGCGTTGAGCGACAGCTTCTCGGTCGGCGATGTCTTGTACTTGGTCGCGCTGTCGCTATAGATGTACTTGCCCAGCTTGCCCGCCCCGTCGCGGGCGATGTCGAGGAGCTCGAGCTGCTTGTCGGCCACCTGGAAGTTGGCCGCACTCCCCGCGTAGTCGCGCATGGCCTGGAGCACCATCCCGCGCTCGAGCACCACCAGGGCGAAGTTCTTCTTCCAGTCCGAGGGCATGTCCTCGGCGTCGCGAACCTTGAGGATCTTGTTGAAGTGCTTGACGCTCCCCGGGTAGTCGCCGCGCTGCAGCGCAGTGCGAGCCAGCTCGGTCTTGTCCGAGTAGGTCGCGCACGCCAAGGCGGGCAGGCCGAGGGCCAACGCGCCCGCCACCATCAAGCGGCGGGCGTCATGGTTTCGAATCCAACGCACGAGGGTTTGCCCGTACCTCAGCGGACGATGCCCTTGGTGCGCTCGGACTTCGTCTGGAACTTCACCACGCTGGTCTCGACCTCGATGACCTGCATGAACAGCGAGTACTGGACCCGCCTCTCCTTGTTCATGCGCTCGTCGACCGATTGCAGCTTCCCGGTGAGGAAGTACTTCGCGCCGATCTGCCGGCCGATCTGAGCGGCGACGGTCGGGTCGAAGTCGGCGGTCTGCTGGAGGTTGGACTCGGCCATCATCTCGGCCTGGCGCTCACGGCTGACGACACTGACGACGCCGCTGTTGATGAGCTCGGTCTCCATGTCCGACAGCAGCGTCAGCATCTGGTCGTCGAGGTGCTCGGAGGTGTCGTTCTTGATCGGCCAGATCGCGACCACGGGCGCTTCGGGCTCCGAACGCCACTGGCCCCAGATCGGCGAGCCGACGAGCGCGGACATGTTCGTTTGCATGAGGTCGCCGAGATCCTTGCGGTCGAGCCCAGTGCTCATCGCACCTTCGTCGAAGTCGGGGTTCTCGGTGCCTGCGCCGCCGCGAATCGCCTTGGGCTTGCAGCCGGCCACCGCGAGCAGCGACGTGGCAACGATGGCGGCGTGGAGGGAACGATGACGATGAAACATGGGGGTGCCTTCGTACGGAGCGTCTAGAATTTGGACTGAGGTGGGTGGTGGGGAGCATGCGCCCCACATGGCCGGACACAAGTGACCGGTCTCACAAAATCATCATCAATTGAGGCACGGAATGGATCCGTTCATAGACTTCGATGACCTCATCGACGGTGAAGGCATTCACCGTCACCGTCACACAGACCCGCTTCCCGCCGCTGCTTGTGCGCTGCTGCACACCGGCGCGAGCTTCGCTCACGACGGCCGCCGCCGCCTCCGCGATCGCGTCTGCAAAGGCCTCCGTGCCCGGTCCGAACGCCTTGATTACGTACGGCCCGGGGAACCGATGGTTGGCGAGCAACAGCTCACGGGACGGGGCCCGATGACCATCCTGCGCAGTCATGGGCAGAGCATGGCATAAAAGCCGCCGATGAACCCCGTGCGCTCCGTCGGCGGCCGTCGACTCGCCCACTTCGTGCTCGCTGTCGTGTGCGGCGGACTGCCGCTCGGATGCGATGGCGGTGGCTCGGGAGGCGGCAAGGGCAAGCCCGGCGCCAAGCGGGGACGAAAGCCGGGCCCGCCTGCGCAGGCGATGCAGGTGCACGTCGTCCACCTCGAGCCGCACGACATCGAGCGTTGGTACCGAACCTCCGGCACCCTCGAAGCGATCCGCTCCGCCGAGCTGGTCGCCGTGCAGCCGGCCATCATTCAGAAGATCTTCGTCGACGAGGGCGATGTCGTTCGCCCCAACCAAAAGCTCGCGAGCCTCGATGGCCGCGAGCTCAGCCTGCAGGCGGATGCCGCCCGACTCGAGCTGGCCAACCTCCAAGCCGAGCTCGAGCGACTCGAGTCAGTGCCGGGCGATGCGATCTCCCGCGAGGAAATCGACAAGCAGCGGTATCTGGTCGAGACCGCCCGGAGCTCCGTCAGGCTCTCGCGGCACCAGGCCAAGCAAACGGTCATTCGCGCCCCGTTTGCGGGCACCATCGTCACCCGCTACGTCGACGAAGGGAACCTCGCCAGCACCGCGACACCGCTGTTCCATCTCGCGCAGCTCGACGTACTGGAGCTTCCCCTCCACGTGCCCGAGAAGGATGCCGCCACCGTCAAGGTGGGTGCCGACGTGCACGTGGAGCTGGTCGACGGTACGGCCTTCACCGCCAAGCTCGAGCGCCGTGCACCCGTGGTCGACCCGCTCACCGGGACGGTCAAGTTCACCATGCAGGCCCGTGAGACCCCTGCCGCCGCGGCCCCCGGTGCATTCGCCCGAGCCCGCGTGCTCGTCGACTCGCGCGAGGCAGCGCCGAGCCTTCCCCGCGACGCGGTGTTCAAGCTCGACGGCAAGTCGCACGTGTTCGTCGTCGCCGAGGGCAAGTCGGTGCGGCGCGAGGTCACGCTCGGGCTCGAGGGTGCCGAGCGGATCGAGATTTTGGCGGGCCTGACCGACGGCGACGCCGTGGTCGCCGAGGGGAGCGCGGGCATCACCGAGGGCATGCCGCTGACCGCCGTCGACGATGAGGCCGAGGCCGAGATCGCCGCCGCCCACTCCGCCAAGGACGCCGCCGGGAGCTGAGTCGAGGGTGCGGGGCTTCATCGCAGCCACCGTGATCCACCCCGTGACCACCACCATGGTCACGGTGGCGATCCTGGTGTTCGGGCTGGTCGCCGCGACGCGGCTGCCCGTGGAGCTGCTTCCCGACCTCAGCTACCCCACCATCACCATTCAAACCACCGACGCCGACGCCGCCCCCGCCGAGGTGGAAGAGCTCATCACCCGGCCGATCGAGGAGCGTGTGGGTGCGGTCCCGGGAGTCCTCCGCGTGGAGTCGTCCTCCCGGGAGGGGCGCTCGGAGGTGGTCCTCGACTTCGAGTGGGGCACGGCCGTGGACGGGGCCATGGCCGATGTGCGGGAGAAGCTCGACCGCGTCCGGCTTCCCCAGACCGCAGAGCGCCCGGTGGTGCTGCGCTACGACCCCGCGTCGGAGCCGATCATGCGCCTCGCCCTGCGAGGACCCACGGGCACGGGGACGCTGTCCGACCACGACCTCGCCACCCTTCGCCATCAGGCCGATCGCATCGTCAAGCGCCAGCTGGAGAAGATCCCCGGAGTGGCCGCGGTTCAGCTCCACGGCGGCCAGGAGGAAGAGGTCCTGGTGGAGCTCGACCCTGCGCGGGTGGCCGCGCTGGGCCTGAGCACCGAGGAAATCGCCACGGCGATCCAGCGCAGCAACGTCAACCAGCCTGGCGGCGCCATCTCCCAGGGGCACGTCCGCTGGTTGATCCGCACCCTGCATGAGTCCCGCACGCCGCAAGAGCTGGCCAACACCATCATCCGGAGCCAGGGCGGCGCAGAGCTACGCCTGAGCGAGGTGGCCACCGTGCATCGGGTGGCCACCGAGCGTGAGGAGCTGGCGTTCGTCGACGACCAGGAGGCGGTCGAGCTGGCCGTCTATCGGGAGGGCGACGCCAACATCGTGGCGGTCGCCAATGCCCTGCGCGAGGCGTTGCCCCAGCTGCCGCTGCCCCCCGGCCACCAAGTGGTGGTGCTCGACAACCGCGCCGAGTTCATCGAAGCGGCCGTCCGCGAGGTGCAATCCAACACCTTGGTGGGCGGAGGCCTCGCCGTCTTGGTGCTGTTGTTCTTCCTTCGAGAGCTACGATCCACCCTCGTCATCGCCACCGCGATCCCGATCTCGCTGCTGGCCACGTTCATCCCGCTGTCCACCCTCGAGGTCTCGCTCAACGTGATGAGCCTGGGCGGGCTGGCGTTGGGGGTGGGGATGTTGGTCGACAACTCGATCGTCGTGCTGGAGTCCATCGCCCGCGTGCGCGAGCAGGCCCAGCTGCTCCACGATCGCGATGGCGAGCCCATCCCCAGCCGCGCCCAGATCGCCGTCATGGGCACCACCGAGGTCGCGTCGTCGGTGGTCGCCTCCACGCTCACGACCGTGGCGGTGTTCTTCCCCATGTCCTTCGTCGAGGGCGTGGCCGGCCAGCTGGTGCGCGATCTGAGCTACGCGGTCAGCTTCAGCATGCTGTCGTCGATGGCGGTGAGCCTGACGCTGGTGCCCGTGCTGCAGAGCTTGGGCGACCCCGAGGCCGCGCCCGAGCCCGGTGAGACGCGCTCGTGGGTGGCATGGCTGGTGGGCGGCACCCTGGCTCTGCTCATGTGGCCGCTGGCGTTGCTGCTGCGCGGCGGCGGATGGCTGCTGCACTGGGCGTCACGCCCCCTGACGTGGGCCTACGAGCAGCTCGAGCGCACCTACGGCCCGATCTTGAAGGTCGCCCTGCGCGTGCGCTGGCTGGTCCTCATCGGGGCCGTCGTGGCCTGCGTGCTGAGCTTGCGCCTGGTCGAAGATCGCGGCCGCACCCTGCTGCCCGAGGTGGCGCAGGGCGAGCTGTTCGTCCAGGTCCGACTGCCGCAGGGCGCCTCGCTGCCCCGCACCACCGCGGCGTTGTCGGCGATGAGCAAGGCGCTGGCCGACGACCCCGATGTCGCCCTTCGATTCGTCCGGGTCGGCAGCCTGACGCGGGCCGGCAGCGCGGGAGGCAACCTCATCGCGCCGCACCTGGGGCAGCTGGACGTGCACCTGGTGCCCGGCTCGATGCCGCGTCAGACGGAGATCGAGGCGCGGCTGATGCAGACGCTCCGGGCCGCGATTCCCGAGCCCGAGGCCATGCTGCAGCTGGGGCACCCGTCGTTGTTCTCGTTCGCACCGCCCATCGAGCTCCAAGTCTTCGGCGAGGACTCCACCAGGGTTGCCGCGCATGTCGAGCAGCTGCTTCCGGCTCTCGCCCAAGTCGACGGCCTGGTCGATGTGCTCCCCGACGACCTCGATGGCCGGCCGGAGGTTCGCGTGCGCTTCGATCACGAGCGCCTGGGTCGGCTGGGGCTGGGCATCGACACCGCCGCGGCCGCCGTCCAGCGGGCCATCCAGGGCGAGGTGGTGAGCACGCTGTACGCCGCCGATGACCAGCTCGACATCCGGGTCCGCTTGCCCGAGGTCGACCGACGCCGGGTCGAAGACGTCGCCCGGGTGACCGTCGCCATCGCCGAGGGTGTCCCCGTGCGGCTCGATGCCGTGGCGCTCGTCGAGGCCGGCCGCGGCCCGGCCGAGATCCGTCGCATCGAGGGTCGTCGGGGCCTGAGAGTCCAGGCCCGAAGCGAGAGCATGGATCTGGGCGGCATGGCCCTCGCCGTGCAAGAGGTCCTCGACGCCCACGCGGGCGACGATCCGACGGTCGAGGCGGTGCTCGCGGGGCAGGCCGACGAGATGGACGTCTCGCTCCGCAGCCTGGCCCTCACCACCGCCTTGTCGATCTTCTTGGTCTACGTGGTGATGGCCTCGAGCTTCGAGAGCCTGCTCCACCCGTTCCTCATCATGTTCACGGTCCCGCTCGCGCTCGCCGGGGTCTCCTTGGCGGCGTGGATCACCGACCTTCCGCTATCGGCGATGGTCGGCATTGGCATCATCGTGCTCGGGGGCATCGTGGTCAACAACGCCATCGTGCTGATCAATGCGGTCAACGATCGACGCGGCGCGGGCATGGATGTGAACGCCGCGCTCATCGATGCGGGCCGGGTTCGGGTACGGCCCATCCTGATGACCACGCTGACCACGGTGCTGGGACTGCTGCCGATGGCGCTGGGGGTCGGCGAAGGTGCCCCGCTGCGCCAGCCGCTGGCCGTCGCCGTGATCGGCGGACTGGGCTTTGCCACCTTGCTGACGTTGGTGGTGATGCCATGCGCATATCGAGTGCTGCCGGGGCCGGTGCGAGAAGCGTGGAAGCGCAGCTGAAGGTCAGCCGCATCCCATCGCTGCGGCTACGCACGGTGGCCGACTGTGTGGCACCCGGGGCCGTCGTCGCCGACATCGGCACCGACCACGCCCAGCTGCTGGCCTGGCTGCGGATCCAGGGCCGCATCACCGCGGGGCTGGGCATCGACATCGCCGCGGGACCACTGGCGCAGGCTCGTCGCACGCTCGCGGCGACGCGAACCGAAGGCGTGACCCTGCGTCAGGGGGACGGACTATCGGTGCTGACGCCCGGCGAGGTCGACACGGTGACGATCGCCGGCATGGGCGGCGCTCGGGTCATCCGCATGGTCGACGCCGCGGCTGCGGTGGTGGAGCGGCTGACACGGCTGGTGCTGCAGCCGAACAGCGACTGGACCGCCGTGCGACGCTGGCTGGCGGCACGAGGCTGGGTGCTGCACCAAGAGCGCATGGTGGAAGACCGCGGCAAGTTCTACGTGGTATGGGCGATCCAGCCGCGGCCTGGCCCCGCCGCTTCGTGGACCGAGGACGAGCTCCACCTCGGCCCGCGGCTGCTGCTCGAGCGCCCGCCTGCCTTCACCGCCTGGCTGCAGCGCGAGCGTGCCCGCGTGGACCAGGCGCTGCGGCGGGCGTCGGTGGCCGGCCCCACCAAGGGGCCGCGGCTGGCCGCTCTGCGTGCCCACGCCGATCGACTCTCCCGGGCTCTCGCACCCCCCCCAGATTGCTAGAGCCCCCGAG
>JAHZJA010000437.1 GCA_022601155.1 Deltaproteobacteria bacterium
AGGACTTCCGGCCGCCGGACGACGGCTCGCCGCCGCTTTCCAAGGCCGTGGATTGGGTCGCCACCACCGACCCCGACAGCGGTGCTCCCGCGCTCCGTGACACGGACACGATGCCGGGCTGGGCTGGCTCCTGCTGGTACTACCTGCGCTTCATGGATCCGAAGTGCGCCACCGCGCCGCTGTCGCCGGAGGCCGAGGACTACTGGGGCAACGTCGACCTGTACGTCGGCGGCGCGGAGCACGCGGTGTTGCACCTGCTCTACGCGCGCTTCTGGCACAAGGTGCTCTTCGACGAGGGCCTGGTGCCCACGAAGGAGCCCTTCCAGCGGCTGTTCAACCAGGGCCTCCTGCAGGCTTTCGCCTTCAAGGACGAGTCCGGGCGCCTGGTCTCCACGGACGAGGTGGATGCCTCGGCCGAGCTGTACCTGTCGTCGCCTCGTGGCCGCTTCGTCTATCTCCATGGCATCACGGGGAGCAGCGCCCTGCGGTTGATCGCACCGTGGCTCGACACCGACGGCCGTCGCGTCCTGCTGCATCACACCATCCATGCCCTGCTCGCGTTGCATGCGACGCATGGGGACGGCGGCCGCCCGGGACACGCCCCCCACGATCCCTCTCCGTTCGACCCCGTCGATGCGGCAGCACGAGCGGCCAGCAGCGGCGAGGACCACACGATCAAGCTCGTCGAAGCGCTGCTGCGCGAGCGGGCCCATGCACCGCGGCGCGTGCTGGAGTCCGTCGCACGGCATCGCCTCCGCGCATGAACCACGGCGCCCGCACGGCGCTACGGTGCGCTAGGCTCGGCACCACCGATGCCACGAGTCCATCCTCGAGCGCCCCGGGGCATCGTGAGCGGCGCGGCGCGGTTCTCCCTGAGTCGCTACGTCCCCGCCCCGGCGCTCAGCTCCTGGGTCGCCCACTATTGGATCGTGCGATGGGATCGTCGTGGCCTCACCCCGCTCGATCAGCACATCGTGCCCCACCCCGTGCTTCACCTGACCACCGAGTACGACCGGGCCGAGGTGGTGGGCATCGTCAGGGGTCGGTTCACCCGAACGCTGCGTGGCGCGGGGCGGGTGCTGGGCATCGCCCTTCGCCCGGCGGGATTTCGGGCACTGTCGGCGCGTCCCGTCTCCGAGCTCACGGGCACCACCGCACCGCTGACCAGCGTGTTCGGTGCAGCCGCGACGCAATTTCACGCGGCGGTCAACGAGACCGACGACGATGCACAGCTGGTGGAGCTGGCGGAGTCTCTGGTGAGCGGACACGGTGCCTCGCTCCCCGCCGAGGCCGCGCTCGCCCGCGACCTGGTCGAGCACGCCGCCCAAGAGCCCTCGATGACGACGGTAGAGGCACTCGCGACCCGGGCCGGGCTGGGTGTGCGTGCGCTCCAGCGGCTGTTTCGCGCCACCGTTGGGGTGAGTCCCAAGTGGGTGATCCTTCGCTATCGGCTACACGAGGCCCTCGCCCGGCTCGACGAGGGCCACCCCGTGGACTGGGCCGCACTCGCGCTCGACCTCGGGTATTTCGATCAGGCGCACTTCATCAAGCACTTCAAGTCGTTCGTGGGCATGACCCCCACCGAGTACGCCCGCCAGGCTCAGGCGTCGGCCGATCCGACCGAGACCTCCGACTAGAGTCCACCACGGCACAGCGCACGATCGCCGCGCACCGTGGCGCCGCCACGCGTGGACCGGCATCATGGTGGAAGTGCGACGCCGTACCTTGATCGCTGGGACTCCCGCCCTGGGACTGGCCGCATGTCGCACCAAGGCCACGCGCATCGTGGGCCCCGAGGCGGTGACCAGCCCACCTCCCCATCGCCCACACACGCCGCCGCAGCGCGGTCGCACTCCCTTCCTCCACGGCGTAGCCAGCGGGGACCCACTGCCCGATCGGGTGATCGTGTGGACACGGGTCACGCCGCCCGACCCGTCCACCGAGATCGAGACGCACTGGGTCTTGGCCCGCGACCCCAGTCTGCGCCGGATCGTCGCCGAGGGCACGGTTCGGGCGACGGCCGCGCGCGACCACACCGTCAAGGTCGACGTCACCGGGCTCGAGCCCGGACGCCAGTACCACTACCAGTTCGAGGCTCGTGGCCATCGGTCCCCCGTCGGCCGCACCCGTACCCCGCCCGTCGGCGCCACCGCCCGCGTGCGCCTGGCCGTGGCTTCGTGCTCCAACTACCCGTTCGGCTACTTCAACGCCTACGCCGCGATCGCACGGCGCGACGATCTGCAGGCGGTCTTGCACCTGGGGGACTACCTGTACGAGTACGCCAACGGAACCTACGGCGATGGCACCGCGCTCGACCGACTTCCCGATCCTGCCGACCGCGAGATGGTCACGCTCGCCGACTACCGAGACCGGCACGCGGTGTACAAGACCGACCCCGATCTCCAGGCACTCCACCAGCGACACCCCATCATCGCCACGTGGGATGACCACGAGATCACCAACGACACCTGGACCGGCGGCGCCCAGAACCATCAGCCCGACGAAGGAGACTGGATGGTCCGCCGCGCCGCGGCCATCCAGGCCTACTACGAGTGGATGCCCGTCCGCGCCCTCCCCACCGGAGCGTGGGGGCAGCTGTACCGGAGCTTTCGGTTCGGCGATCTGCTCGATCTCGTGATGCTCGACACGCGTGTGACCGGACGTGACCGCCAGGCGGACTGGCATACCGAGGACTGGAAGGCGATCACAGCCGATCCCCGACGTTCGCTGCTTGGAGCCCCCCAGGAAGCATGGCTCGCGCGTCAGCTCGAGCGCTCGCGCGACGACGGCATTCCCTGGAGGTTGCTCGGACAGCAAGTCTTGATGGGCCAGATGCTGCCGCGCTCGCTGGGGGACTGGATCAACACGGACATGTGGGACGGCTATGCACCCGCACGCGCACGGTTGCTCGACCATCTGGCGGCCCAGCGCATCGAGGGTGTCGTGGCGCTGACGGGCGACATCCACAGCTCGTGGGGATTGGAGCTGGCCTCCGATCCGTTCGGCAAGCGCTACCAGCCGGGCAAGGGGGCGGTCGCCGTGGAGTTCGTGTGCCCCGCGGTCTCGTCGCCACCGCCCGTGCCTCCGGCCGAGGCCCTCGACCGCGAGCGACACATGCTCGCCACCCACCCCCACCTTCGCTGGATCGAGGTACGGCATCGGGGCTACGTGCTGCTCGACGTCGACCACGAGCGCACCCAGGCCGAGTGGCACCTGGTCGACAGCGTCGACGAGCGCAGCCCAGCGACGCGGTTCGCCCGTGGTCTGGCCACCCCTCGCGGGCCGGCCAGACTGGTCGAGGTCGACGAGCCTTCGTCGCCCATCACCGACGTGCCGTAGCGAGTGTTCAGATAGAACCGCGCGACCGGGTCGACCAGCCCAACGAGCTCGATGCCCGGGCCGACGGCACCCCGTGCTTCGTCCGATCGGTGCTTCTTGGTGCGGGCCAGTCGCACGGCGGCCGGGTCCTCGACCGCGGCGCGGCGGGAACGGTGATGGTCGCGCGCTCGTTGTTTCCATTCATTCGACAACCTCCACGGCGACCCACGCAGCGAGTCCCGCGGGCGGGCCTCCGCACGTGGGATGTGGCAGGCGGCACCGCAGCCCACCAGTCCGTGCCGACCGCCGCGTGGTTGCTACCCTGCGTCCTGCAGTCATGGCTCGCCAAGCATCGAAAATCGAGCAATGGGTCGACGGCCATCGCGAGCTGATCCTCTTGGCGGGCGTGTTGCCCATCGGCAAGGTCGTCTCGATCGTGGAGTCCGCGCACCGCCGCTGGACCCGGCCTCGGCCCGATGATCACCAGGCTCGGGTCGCGCGGGTCGTCGAGGATGTCAGGCGATACGCCGCGCTGCGGCGGCAGGGCGACCCCGAGGGCCAACGACTGCTCCGCACCGATCGCAAGGGCGTCGCGTCCCTCAACACCCGCGTGTCCGACAAGGCACGGGCCGCCCGCATCCCCATGGGTGACCTCCGAACGGTACTCGAGGTCGACCGCGACGCGGCGGTGGTGCGGGTGGAGCCGTTCGCCACCATCGGCGAGATCGCCGAGCACCTCGATCCGCTCGGGCTCCAGCTCGAAGCCACCATCGAGATGAAGGACGCCACCATCGGGGGCCTGGTGCTCGCGGTCGGCATGACGACCCACTCGCACGTATGCGGACTGATGCACGACATCGTCGAGGCCTACGAGCTGGTGACCGCACAGGGACAGTGGATTCGGGTCACCCGCGACGGTGAGCATGCCGAGCTGTTCCGCGCGCTGCCGTGGAGCCACGGAACGCTGGGCCTGCTGGTCGCGCTCGAGCTCCGGATTGTGCCTTCGCCAACCCATGTCCGCGTCGTCTATCGCCCGATGTACGATCTCGACGCCTACATCGAGGCCCACACCCAGCGACTGCTGTCGGACGATCCCCCCTTCTTCCTCGAAGCCCAGGTCTTTGGTCGCGATCGTGCGGTCATCATCGAGGGGCATCTGGCCTCCACGCAGGAGATCGCCAGCGGCGACGTGCCCGTCCACGACGTCGGCCGGTGGAACCAGCCGTTCTTCTTCAAGCACGTCGAGAGCATGCTCGAGCTGGGCGAAGGTCAGACCCACACCGAGCTGGTGCCGACCTACTCCTATCTCATGCGCCACGATCGCAGCATGTGCATGAC
>JAHZJA010000438.1 GCA_022601155.1 Deltaproteobacteria bacterium
CGATCTGACCCCCCATCGCGATGCCAATGTCGCTCGCTCGCAGCGCCGGAGCATCGTTGACCCCATCACCGGTCATGCCGACGACCTCGCCATCGGCCTGCAGCGCATTCACCAGCTGCGACACGAGCTGGCGGGTGAGCTGCGCGTGGGGGCCCCGGTCGAGTTCGGGGCCCACCGCCTGCCCGCACTGCTGGCCACCTTCCGCGCCGAGCACCCCGCGGTCCGCTTCACGCTGACCCTGGGCCACCCCTCGGTCGTGGTCCCGCGCCTCGAGCACGGGCAGCTCGACCTCGCGTTCGCCGACGTGTTCGACGGCGAGCAAGCCGACTCTCGGCGCGGAGGATTGCAGGTCGTCGGGGTGATGGACGAAGCGCTGATCATGGTGGCCTCGCCCGACTATGAGGCGCGGGTGCTGGCCGGAAGCCGCGCGCACGGGCGTCTGATCGAGGCCAGCTACGTCGCCTATCAACCTCATGCGCCCGCGCTCTACGCGTGGTTTCGGCACCACCTGGGCCGGGGTCCGACGCGGCTCGATGTCGCACTGGTGGTGGAGAGCGTGCCCGCGGTGATCGCCGCGGTGGAGCACGGCATGGGCTTGGGGCTCGTGCCGCTCCACACCGTGAGCAACGCCATTGCCCAGGGCCGGCTGTGTCGGGTTCGAACCCGGCGGCGCCCGCTGTCCAACCGCGTGTCCCTGCTGCGCTTGCTCGACAAGGTGCCCTCTCGCGCCGAGCGAGCGCTGGTGCGCCACCTGGTGGAGGCGCTGGGCGTCAAGGGTTCGACCCGCGACGAAGGCTCGTCGATGCGGTGAGGTGGTCGACGATCGCAACGACATGTCGATCGCTTGCGATCACGTACGCAACGTCTGCTTGAGCCGCGGACGGAGCTGTGTTCCTCTGACGTGGTGGGACGGAAGACACGACGAGTGACTCCAGTGCTGGGGCTGTGCCTGACCGGCCTTGGACTGGGCTGCAGCCCGGGGGCACTGGACGCGTCGTCGGCTGAAGAGGGCCCGGCATCCAACCCCTCTTCGAGCGGCGCGATGGCGACCGCCGCGGGCCCCGAGACGACGTCGATGGGCCCGGACGGCTCCACCGCCATGCCGCCCACCCCTCCGGACTCGAGCACCACCGTCGATCCCAAGAGCGACACCGGTGGCCCCGAGACCTACTTCGACCTCGGCATCATCCCCGACGCGCCCAGCGACGACTGCAACTCGATCGACATCGTGTTCGTCATGGACGTCTCGACGACGATGGGCGGGTTCATCCAGACCCTGGCCGCAGAGATCCTCGCCGTCGATGCAGCGATCCAGACCCTGGAGCTGACGACCCCGGTGCAGTACGGACTGGTGGTGTTCGTCGATGACGCCGCCATCATCAACGGTGGTGTGCCCTACGTCGACGCGATGGCGCTCCAGTCGGATTTCTTGATGTGGGCCAACTTCACATCGGGCAACCAGCAGGTCGCCGGCGGCGGAAGTAACAGCACGTTCCACGAAAACAGCCTCGATGCGCTGTATCTCGCGGCGACCGAGTTCGAGTGGCGCCCCGCGAACACCACGACTCGGCTCGTCATTCACACCACCGACGATACGTTCTGGGATGGGCCGACGGTCGGCAACGGGATCCCCATCCTGCACAGCTACGACGAGACGGTACAGGCGCTGCAGAACGAGCTCGTGCGGGTGTATGCGTTCGCGGACGACATCGGTGGCTCGTGCGGTTGTGACGACGTGACGCCTGGCTGGTCGTCGCCCTACATGGGCATGCCCTCGATCCCCGACGCAACCGACGGCGGCGTCTTCGACATCGGCGCCGTCTTGTCGGGCATGGTGTCGCTGACCGCGGCCATCAATGCCGCGGCCGAAGAGAGCTTCTGCGAGCCGTACACGCCGGCCTAGAAGGTCGATCCTCGGGCGCCATCGGAGCTTCGCACGCGGTCGCGGATCCGGAGCGCACACGTGCGCATGCTCGTCGCGAAACCGACCGCTTGCGGACACGACTCGCCACGGGCTCGCGCTCGGAGTCGATCGCGCTGAGGGTCTGCTCGTAGGAGTACCGCCGACTCGCGGCGAACGACGCTCCCGACGAGCGCATGTCGGGGCACGGCTTCGTCCGATCGAAAACGATCGAGCACGCGCGATCCGTTGTCGGGGTACCTCCCTGCCACAACGACAGCCGCGCGGTCCTTTGTCGGGGTACCGCCTTGCCACAACGACGACGACCTCTCGTAATCGAGCCGCGCGCTCCTTTGTCGGGGCACGACCCTGTCCGAACGACAACGATCACCCGCAACCGAACCCGCCGGTCATTCGTCGGGGTACCGCCCTGTCCGAGACGACGACGATCACCCGCAATCGAACCGCGTGCTCATTGTCGGGGTACCGCCCTGCCCTACGAAAACGAGCCGCCGTAATCGAGCCGCGCGCTCCTTTGTCGGGGCACATCCGATTCCCGGCCAATCGTTGACCGCGTAGCGTGGCCGGATGAGGTCGCGTACGCGGCCGAGGCCATCGGGACCTCGGCCCCGGGTCGTCGTGGTCGGTGGTCGTCGCTCGCTGACCATCGATGACTCGTGGTGGCCGCTGCTCGATGCGTTGCGACGACATCAACGATTCGACTGCGTGTGGCACGGCGGCCGCGGAGGCGCAGACCGTGGCGTCGCGCAGTGGGCCCGCGCCCGCGGGCTCACCGTGGTGGAATTCCCCGCGCCCGTCGAGCTGTACCGAGAGGAAGACCAACCGCGGCAGCAGGCCGAAGCCCGACGCAACGACGACATGCTGCGGGCATGGGGTGGCTACCGCAGGCGCGGCGCGGCCATCGTCCCCTGCGCCCGTGCGGGAGGCTTCGTCGATCTCGTGCTCGCGCTGCCCCCCGACGCCGACACCCACGACCTGGTGGCGCGAGCCGAGCACTGGCCCTCGCTCCGGATCATCCGGGTGTGGCCGCCGAAGATCTCGTGGAGGGTCCAAGGGGTTGGGATCGACGCGCGCCTGGTGACCTTGGGCGACGTGGCGGTGAAGGCCGATCCCGTGCTGCACTGGGTGCTGGGTCACACCCGCGCCCAGCTGCGTGTGGCGTTCTCGCGCCGGAACTGGACGGTTCGCACACAGCGCTGTGGTGACACCGCGGCGGGCCCGCGCCAGGCAGGCTAATCGGCACGGTGGCCCGCAGACGGTGGCGTCACGCCTACCGCTCGGGGCGTCGTCTCGCGCGTTGCCGGCACGGCGCACCCGTGCGATGTCAATCCCGTCATGGCCAGCCATCCGATCCGCCGTCGCTACCTCGCCGAGGCGATGGTTCGACTGCGGCGCGCGGACGAGCAGCCGCGCTACGTCGCGTCGCAGCGCGCGGGGCGGATCGATCCCAACCCTCACCAGATCGACGCGGTGATCTTCGCGCTGCAGCGACTGCCGCAAGGGGGCTGCATCCTCGCCGATGAAGTCGGCCTGGGGAAGACGATCGAGGCGGGGCTGGTGATCGCCCAGCGCCGCGCCGAGGGGGCGCACCGGGTCTTGCTCATCACGCCCAAGCCACTGCTGGGACAGTGGCGCGACGAGCTACTCACATTGTTCGGGATCGAGACCGTGGAGGTCGACGCCGACACCGATCTTCGGGCCCCCGGCGTGTACCTGATCGGGCGCGAACAGGCCGGAGGCGAGCGCGGGTCGGAGAGGATCGGCACGGCCGCGCCATTCGACCTGTGCGTCATCGACGAAGCCCACGAGATCTTTGCTGCGCTGTACAAGCGCTTCGATCGCCACGGCCGTTTTCGGCAGCGAGGGCGCCAGGCGAGGATGGCCTCGCGAGTGCGGCGGTCACTGGTGGGCACCCCCGTCCTGCTGCTCACGGCCACCCCCATCCAGAACTCGCTCACCGAGCTGTGGGGGCTGGTGCAGTACGTCGAGCCCACGGGCACACTGCTGGGCGACCTGCCCACGTTTCGCAGCGTGTTTTGTGCCGGGGACGATCGCCAGCTTCGCGACGGTCAAGACCAGGAGCTTCGGCGACGGGTCGCCACGGTGTGTCAGCGAACGCTGCGTCGTCAGGCGCAGGCCTTCATGAAGCGCCCCTTCGTCGACAGGCAGGCGCGGCTGTTCGAGTACACGATGGGCGAGCAGGAAAAGTCGCTGTACGAGGACGTCACGCGCTACCTGCTCGAGCCCGATCTGTGTGCGTTCCGCGGGGGCCAGCGCAAGCTGATGCTCCTGAGCTTTCGCCGACTGATGGCGTCGTCACTCGAAGCACTGGCCCAGAGCCTCGAGAAGGTCGTCGACCGTCTCGACGGCATGCTGCTCCCGGCCGTCGGTCGGGGGAAGCGACGGGACGATCAAACGCTGGGATTGTTCGCCGCGGTGCCCGAGGCCGAGGCCCCGGCAGAGTCGGGCGCCGCGGACCTGCAAGCCGACCTCGAGGAGCAGTCGCCGACCGACGACGGACTCGCCGATCTCGGCGACGACCCGCTGGCGGAAGACGACGACATCACCGCTGACGATGTGGCCGCGGACGATCCGACGAGCGCCGACGGACCCCACGCGCAGCGATCCACCGACGACGACCCCCACGCGACCGCGCCGGTCGAGGCCGAGCCGACCGAGCTGCACCCGCTCGAGCACGAGCCCGCGGCCAATGCACCGGCCCCGAGCCTCCCGGACACCAAGGTTCGCCGCGAGCTCGACCGCGTCAAGGACCTGGTCGAGCGTGCACGCGGGTGCCCGACCGACGCCAAGCTCGAGCAGCTCGTGGTGGCGCTTCGGACTGCACTGAACCGCCCCGAGGGCAGCGGCAAGGCCGTGATCTTCACCGAGTCGCTCGCCACCCAGGACTACTTGCTGCGCAGCCTGGTCGAGCGCGGCGTGGCCCACGACGACGAGATCACCCTGTTTCGCGGCACCAACGTGGGGCCTCGCGTCCAACGTGCGATGGAGTCGTGGATCGACGATGTGGGCGGCTCGATGGTCCCCACCCCCAGCCGCAGCGCAGCGGTACGGCTGGCGCTCGTGCATGAGTTCGTCACCCGCACGCGCGTGTTCATCTCTACCGAGGCCG
>JAHZJA010000439.1 GCA_022601155.1 Deltaproteobacteria bacterium
ACGGGGGCGGTGTTATGGCGCGTGGAAAACCGCCAAAGTCGAGGCTAGCCGCCCGCCCCCGTGGCCCATGCCTTCGTTTCTCATCGGTTGTTTGCGCCCGGCAAACGCCCTCTTCGCGCCTTGGCACGGGCCACGCTGACGGCGTTCCGACCCCACGAGGGTTTCACCACGGGCTGTTGGGGAGGCGAGCGTCGCCACGCCATGGCGAGCGGGCGCGGCCTTGGCAGACGGTCGGGTTCGACTCGTCTGCGCGATCGAACAATGCGCCCAAAGGGAGATGAGCGCCTGTGCTCACGCTCGTTGTGTCCCCCAACTCGATCTCCCCTTGGGCACGCTCAACATAGAGTGGCACGTCAGTGCAGCAAGTCCTGCGTTGGGTCGACCCCACGTCCCCATGTCCATGACCGGGCCCGATGGCGATCGGGACGCCACCAAACCGGGCCATCCGACACGGGGAGCAACGCCATGACGGGCGCACAGGTGCCCCATTGAGCCCCAGCGCGCTCGCTGTGCGCCAGCGTTGCCCGCGGCCGCGCTTTTACGTCGGCGCAAACACGACCAACGTATGCAGCCGCTCGATGTAAGCGGTGCGCTCGGTACCTCGACCCAGCTCCAGCGTGGTCACGGCAACCCGCCCAATGCGATAGACGGTGTCCGCTCCGCCCTCGCACGGCTCGAGGTACTCGCTGATCGCCGAGACGGCATAGTGCTGCCCGGCGTCCTCACCCAGGTACATCATGATGTGACCGGGCATGTACAGCAGCACCGCGCCGCGCTGCGCCCACTTGCTCAGTGTGGCCAGCTTGTCGGCCTCGGTCATCGTCGAGACATCGACGTTGTGCGTACCCAGCTTGGCCTGCACGCCCGAGTGTCGGGCCATCTGGACGCCGAAGGTCATCAGCACATCACGGGTCAGCCGCGAGCAGTCGCGATGCCCCGCCCGTCCTCCCCAGCCGTAGGGCGTGTCTTGCTCCGATAGCGCCAGCGACCACAGGCTCCGACGTGTCAGGGGCAGCGCGCCTTCGATCGCGGCGCTGCTGGTGTCGACGAGGTCTTCGGTGAGCCCCTCGGCGGTGGGCACGAGCACCCGGACGGCACCATCGCCGTGCCCGACCACGGGCGCCGCGGTGCCCAGCCGCAGGCGTCGGTCTCCCTTGGTGCGCAGCTCATCGGCGAGCGGTCGCAGCACGGGTCCCGCGAGCAACGGCTGCAGATGTCGGGGGGGCAGCGGCGGGGTCAACACGGCGTCGTGCAGCCAGCCCGTGGTGTGCCCCGAGTGCACGTACAGCCAGGTGGCATCGGTGCTGCGCTGGAGCACGCGAACCACCTCGCCCGGGTGCAGGCTCGCACAGCGGTTGCGGTCGAAATCGAGGTCGATGGGCTGCTTGTACAGCCCGGTGTCGAGCGGGATGCACCACTGACTGGTCTCCTCGACGACCATCCGGAGCTCATCGGCGGGCTCGGCCGTGGTGGTGATCGCATCGGCAGCGGCAAAGGCTCCTGGCTCGCCCTCGACGTAGCGGCCGTCGCTGACACGGCCACCGATCCAGGTCATGCGCTCGGTGATCTGGCGCCGCAGCTCGGCGCCTTCCGACAGCGCGGGATCGAGTGGATCATGCCAGCCGCCCTCGACGTCGGAAAATCGCAGATTGAGTGCGGCGACCGTCTGTGCGGGCACCAACACCGCGTCGGCTTGCCCCCGGGGCAGCTTCGCCAGCCAAAACCCAACGTCTCGATGCTCGGGCCGGGTGCCGGGCGCCACGACGACATCGATGGGATCGGTGGGGCACGACGCCCCAGCGGCGGCCGGCTCGGGGGTGGCCACGACGGGCGGCGGCGGTGCATCGGTGGGCGTCGTCCCGCCACAGGCCGACATGAGCGCGAGCCCGAGCCCTGCGGCGTAGATTGCCCGTGCCATCCCCTCCCCCACGCGCAACCTCGCGCTGCGATTCCCTGGCCTCACTGCCCCTCCGTCTTGGCCGACAAGGGGGTCAGATACACCCTGTGCTCGGCTTCGTGTCCGCTGAAGACCCCGCGCCATGCGTAGCGCTCCCCGCCTTGGACCAGGACCTCGCAGTGGCGCTCCGAGGCGGGGGTGGCGATCCAGACCTGCCCTTGGCACTGCACGTCGGCGACCTCGTACCCCTGCGCCCGCAGCGTTTGCGCGATCTCGGGCTCGACCCGCGCGGTGACGAGCGTCAGGTGTCGGGGAAGGATGGACAGCCCGCCGCGCTCGTCGGTCACCTCGACGCCCACCGCGACCGACTCGTCGCCCACCATCACCTCACAATCGACAGTAGAACCAGGTCGCCGCGACAATTCCCCTGCGCACGTGATCGACTCGATCTCGATTCCGCGCTGCTCGAAGTAACCGCGCACGGGATCGTGCAGGTCTTTGTCGGACGCCGCGTCACCACATCCGCAGGTGGCCCCCACGATGGCGAACAGCCCCCACCTCGCCCGCTCGCCGTACATACTGTCCCGGATCTACCACGGCACCACGAGGGAGACGACCGATGGCACGTGCTACCGTCGTGTCGTCGAACCCGTCGCGTTCGGCCCAATACGCCGTGCAGCCCGCCGAGCCCTTCGACTTTCCCGCCCCGGGCGCTCAGTTCGAGCACTTCGACATCCTCGAAGAAGTCGGCCGTGGTTCGTTCGCGCGGGTCTACAAGGTGCTCGGCCCCGACTCCGAGACGCCCCAGGCTCTCAAGCTGACCGCGCTGCCCAACATGTCGGTGGACCTGGTGCAGCGGGCGATCCGCGAGATTGCGGTCTTGCGGGCCCTGTCGAGCCCGCACGTGGTGCGGCTCCACGGCTCGAGCATCGGACAGGGCTACTTCTACCTGGTCATGGAGTTGCTCGAGGGTCGTCAGCTCGACGCCTTCCACTCCATCGACGAGCCGATGCAGGTGGCGCAGGCCGTGGAGCTGTTGCTGCAGGTGTGTGTGGGGCTGGCCCAGGCGCACGCCAAAGGCGTGGTGCATCGCGACATCAAGCCGGCCAACATCTGGGTGCAACCCGATGGGCTGGTCAAGCTGCTCGACTTCGGGCTGGCGCGGGCATGGGGCGTGCCGTGGGTCTACGGCCGCAACGCCACGTCTGCGCGCACCGTCGTGGGCACCCCCCACTACTGTCAGCCGGAACAGCTGCACACCCACGAGCTGACCCCGGCCAGCGACGTCTACAGCCTCGCCACGATCTTGTACGAGCTGCTGTCGGGCCACGCGGTGTTGTTTCGAGATCGCCACGTCAGCGACGTCATCGAGGCGCTTCGCGACGACCCCATGGGCTGGCTCGACGCGCACGCCAGCTGCAAGACGGTGCCGATTACCCGCTACCCCGGGTGCGCAGGCCTGCCCGATCGACTGCTGTCGTTGCTCGACACCGCGCTGGCCAAGGACCCCAACGACCGCCCACAGCTGGCGGGACACCTGGCGTCGATGCTCGGCGATATCTTGCACGAAGACCTCGGCGCCACCCCAGCCGCCGAGGTCGAGGTGCGGGCCGGCAACACCACCCGCAGGCTTCCGCTCATTCCTGGACGGCGCCGAGTCGGCGCGGGTGAGGTGTGTGCCATCCAGGTCACCCACGGCGACCTGCTCGACGTGCACGCGTTCATCGACTGGAGCGGCATGCCCCGTCGCGCCCAGATCCGACCGGCTGCCCCCGGAGCGGTGGTCGTGCTCGACGGCCACGACATCGAGCACGCCGCGACCTTGAACCCACGCAACGAGGTGACCCTAGGGACCACCACGCTGCGCGTGCACTACCCCGACTGACCGTCACTTCTGCTGGCTGCCGTCACTTCTGCTGGCTGCCGTCACTTCTGCTGGCTGCCGTCACTTCTGCTGGCTG
>JAHZJA010000440.1 GCA_022601155.1 Deltaproteobacteria bacterium
CTCGATCCCGAAGCGATCCTCGCGGTCGCCGAGGATCAGAACTAGAGTACCCCCGGAACCGGTGGCCTTCAGCAAGCCAAAGGCGCACGAACGGGCGGAGCGCTACGCCGCAAAGGGTCAGCACGACAAGGCGGCCCGCGAATACCAGGCGATCGTCGAGCACGATCCCAAGGACATTCGTGCGTGGTTGATGCTCGCCGATTGCCTCGTGCGCTGCGATGACCGGCCCGGCGCCATCGAGCGCTACATCCGGGTGGCCCAGTATTACGGCGACGCCAAGGAGTACAACAAGGCGCTGGCCGTCTATCGGCAGGTGCTCAACCTCGACGGGCAACGGCTCGACATCCAGATCAAGGTTGCCAGTCTCAACCTCGCGGTCGGCCAGGTCCCGGACGGCATCGCGCTGTACGAGCGGGTCGCCCAGGCTCAGCTCCAATTGGGACGGGTCGGGGACGCGCTTGCCACATACAAGATCGTGGCCGACGCCGACGAGACGGCCGTCTCACGACGACTGCGACTGGCCGAGCTGTACTCGCGCGAGAAGAAGGTCCCCGAGGCGGTCGAGGCATTTCGGCAGGCGGGCGACCAGCTTCGCACGGTGGGCCGCACCGCCGACTACGTGCGCGTGGCCGAGCGGTTGCTGTTTCATGACGAGCGCGACCTGGTCACGCTGCGCCAGCTGGCGCGGGCCTACCTCGAGCTGGGTGATCCGCGACGCGCGTTGATGAAGCTCAACGGCCTGCTGCGGTCCAACCCCACCGACGAGGAGGGCATCGAGCTGCTCGCCGAGACCTTCATGGGGCTGGGCAAGCCTGAGAAGGCCCTCAGCGCGCTCGAGGAGCTGGCCCGTGCACTGCGAGCCAAGGGCCCCGACGCCAAGACCAAGACCATTCGGATCTTGCGTCGCGGCTTGCAGTGGCGGCCCGGTCACGCGGAGTTCCGTGAAGCACTGTCGGAGCTCGAAGGCCGCCGCCGCAGCGGAGCCCAGTCGACGGTCGCGAACGACGAAGAAGAGATCGATTTCGAGGACCTCGACGAGGATGATCTGGTCGAGCTCGACGAAGCCGATGTCGTCATCGAAGAGGCGACGATCATCACCGTCGACGAGCCCTCGACGCCGATGTCGCTCCCCGAAGCGGGGACCACCGCGCCGGGGACCCGCCGTACCGCCGAGGTCGAGGCGCTGCCGTCGGTGGAGCCTTCGCTGACGCAGAGCGTGCTGTCCGAGGTGCAGGGGGAGGGCTCTCCGGAGATCGACGCCCTCACCGACTTCGACAAGATCCTCTACGAGGCGCGCGTCTACATCAAATACCGGCTGTTCGAGCACGCACTCGACCACGTTCAGACCGCGCTCGGGCAGCAGCCCCAGCACGTGGGGGCGCTGAGTCTGCGGGCGCGGGCCCTGACCGAGCTGGGCCGTGTCGACGAGGCGGCTGGCGTCCATGTGGAGGTTGCCGAGCTGGTGATGGCGCGCGACCCCAAGCTCGCTCGCGAACACATCGGCGCGGCGCGGGCCCTGGTGCCCAACGACCCGCGGGTCACCCAGCTGTCCGATGTGCTGGGCAACGCCCCTGCGGTCGCCAGCCCCGAGCCGCCGGTCGAGGAAGACGACGGCGACAGCGGAGCCTTCGATCTGGTCAGCGAGGGCTTCGAAGACCTGGTCGCCGATGCGAGTCGGCCGAGCGTGGCGCCCCCGTCCGACGTGCAGTCGGCCGAAGAGTCGACCCAGCCGTTTTCGCCGGTCGACCTGTCCGAGGCATCGTCGGCCACCGTGGGATCGCGCGAGACGACCCCACCCGCGGGCTTCGTGCCCGCACGTCCGCCCAGCGAGGCCGCCCAAGGAGCGGAGGTCGCAGCCGCGGCAGGACCCGCCGCCCATCACGTGGGACCCAACGTCGGCCTGCCGCTCGATGACTCGCCGACGCCCGGCCCGATGAGCGCCGAGCCGCCCCCCGAAGCACTCCACACCCCGTCGGAGCGGACGCTCGTGGGCAACCCGGCCGAGGCCGAGGCTCCTCCGGCCCGGACCGGCCGCACCAACCTCCACATCCCCGCCGCCGACGAGCCGCTGCCAGGCACCACGCCACCCAGCAGCGACGGTGACGAGGTCGAGGTCGAGATCGAGATCGACGCTCCCACGAGCCCCACCTCCACCGCGGGCCTGCTCGAGCGAGCCGGGGCGCAGGGTGCTGAGGGCAACGAGGGTGAAGAAGTAGACGAGCTCGACGAGCTGGATTTCGACCTCGAGGCGGATGATGACGCTGTACCGCCCGCCGTCGAGCCGGCACAGCCCATCGCGGCTGCGCCACAGCCGGCCGAGCCACAGCCGGCTGAACCACAACCAGCCGAACCACTGCCGGTGGAGCCGGAGCCGGCAGCGACCGCCGAGTGGGCCGACATTTCCGACGATCTGGCCGAGGTGCGGTTCTATCTGGACCAGGGTCTCGACGATGACGCGGAGGCGGCACTGGCCGACCTCGAGCGGCGCAATCCCGGGCACCCCGATCTGCGGACGTTTCGCGGAGACCCCGACGAGGTGCCCGCTCCGAGCCTGGTCGAGGCCGAGGCTGCGGCCCCTCTGGTCGACGTCGACGAGACCGAGTCTCTCACCAGCTTCGATGAAGACGCCGATGAGGACGCCTACCTGTCGGCGATCTTCGCTGCGCCCGCCGAGCGCGAGTCCAAGCCGGCCGGGGCCAGCGCGGCCGGGGCAGGCGTGGCCGCGGGGCAGTCGGTCGATGCGGCCACCGCGTTCGACCTGGGCGTGGCCTACCGCGAGATGGGGCTGGTCGATGCCGCCATCGCACAGTTCGAGACCGCAGCGATCGACGAGCAGTGGCGCGCCCGCGCGCTGACCATGCTCGGCACCCTGCGCGTGCATCAGGGAGCCACCGATCAGGCGATCCACGACCTCCAGCAGGCGGTCGGGTTGGCCACGACCTCCGACGAGTCCTCGGAGGCCGCCTACGAGCTCGGCGTGCTGTACGAGATGCTCGGCGACGCGGGGGCGGCAGTGGCTCAGCTCCAGCAAGTTGCACCCGGGTACCGCGATCGCGACCAGCGCCTGGCCGAACTGGGCGCCTGAGACCGGGCCCGGCGACTTGTGGCCCGACCGAGGGCGCGCCAAAGTGGCCATGTGAGCGACGAGCCGCGCGATCCGCCCTTGGGCCCTTCCACCATCGCGGTGCACGGGGGAGAGCCTTCCATCCGTGACGATCGCTCGCTGACGACCCCGGTGGTCCACGCCAGCGCCTATCCGTTCGAGGACACGCAAGAGCTCATCGACTACATGAAGGGCGACCGCGAGCGGCCGGCCGAGTACGGCCGCTACGGCAACCCGACGGTCGAGCGCGCCGAAGCCAAGCTGGCCGCGCTCGAGGGGGGGCAGGCCGCGGTCCTGATGTCGTCGGGCATGGCCGCGATCACCACGACGCTGCTCGCGATGCTCAAGCAGGGGCAGCACGTGGTGCTCACCCGCGACGCGTACCGCAAGACTCGGGTGTTCGCGACCCAGGTGCTGGCGCGCTACGGCGTGGCGGTCGACATCGTGGAGCCCAATGCTTCCGCTGTGATCGAGGCGATGCGCGACGAGACCAAGATCGTCTTCACCGAGGCACCCACCAACCCGTATCTGCGGGTGCTGGATCTCGCTGCGGTCGTGGAGGCCGCCCGGGCGCGCCGCATCAAGACGATCATCGACGCGACGTTTGCCACCCCGATCAACATGCAGCCGCTGGCCCATGGGGTCGACCTGGTGATCCACTCGGCCACCAAGTACCTCGGTGGTCACAACGATCTGCTCGCGGGGGTGGTGGTCGGGCGCGCGCCGCTGGTGGGAGCGATCCGCGAGCACCTGGGGATGGTGGGGGCGATCCCCGATCCCAACACCGCATTCTTGTTGCTGCGCGGTCTCAAGACCTTGGCCCTTCGGGTGCGCCAACAAAACGCCACGGCCCATCGTCTCGCCGATGTTCTGGCCGACGACCCCGCCGTGGCGCGGGTCTGGTATCCGCTGCGGTCCGACCATCCCGACCACGAAAACGCCTCGCGCTACCTGAGCGGCGGCGGCGGGGTGGTGTCGTTCGAGCTCCACGGCGGGCTCGCGGCGGGCACCCGGCTGGTCGATGCCCTGCAGATCCCCAAGCTGGCCCCCAGCCTCGGTGGAGTGGAGAGCCTGGTCGAGCAGCCCGGGCTGATGAGCTTCTACGAGCTGTCGGTGGACGAGCGCGAGGCGATCGGAATTCGGGATGGCCTGGTCCGGCTGAGCGTCGGGGTGGAAGAGGCCGATGACCTCGAGGCCGATCTTCGGCAGGCATTGCGGGTCGCAGCGGTCGCGCCGGGCCGCTGAGCGCGCTGTTCGCACGGCGGACCGCACCGAGCCATGTCGTCGCCGGTGGGGGCTCGGCTACGTTCGCAGCGCCTTGGCCCAACCGGAGGGACCGTCCCTTGTGCAGCAGACCCCGCACTGCTATTGACCCCAAACTTTCGGGACCCCTGATGGAAAGCAGTATCGAACGGATTAGCGAGGTCGAGTGTCGTATCAAGGTGGAGATCCCCTGGACGGAAGTCTCGGGTCGTCTCGCCACCAAGATGCGGGACCTTCGGCAGCGCGCACGCCTCCCGGGTTTTCGACCGGGCAAGGTGCCCCCCCAAGTGCTCGAGCGCATGTTCGGCAAGGGGGTGCATCAAGAGTTGGCGGGCGAGCTGGTGGACGAGACCTTCCAGACGGCCGTCACCCAGCACGAAACCGTGCCGTTGACGCAGCCGGTGGTGGAGTCGACCAACCTCGATAAGGGGACGGCCTTCACCTACGAGGCGCGCTTCGAGGTCCCGCCCACGATCGAGCCCAAGGACTACGAGGGGGTGCCCGTGCGGCGCCGTCCGGCTGTTGCCGATCCGGCCAAGGTCGACGCGGAGATCGCTGGCAAGCGCGACGAGCTCGCCGAGCTTCGCCCGCTCCCGGAAGACGAGACCCGCGAGGTCACTCAGCCGCTCGACGTGTGGACGGTCGACGTCGAGGGCGAGTACGCCGGTCAGCGAATCTCCCGCAAGGACGTGCAGATCGAGATCGGCTCGACCAAGGGGGAGCCCATTCCGGGTCTGGCTGCGGCGATGTTCGACACTCGGCTCGACCAGGCGGGGCAGGTTCGGAACCTTCGCTTCACCCCGCCCTCAGATCGCGTGCGGCCGGAGTTCCAGGGCAAGGAGGCCGTCCTCCAGCTCGGACTTCGCGAGGTGCGGATCAAGGTGCTGCCCGAGCTGGACGACGAGTTCGCTCGCGATACCGGCGATGCCGAGTCCCTCGAAGAGCTCCGCGGCCAGATCGAGGCTCGGATCAAGGAAGCCGACGGCGAAGAGGCCGAGCGAGCTGCGCGGCGCCGCCTGGTGGAGTCGCTGCTCGAGCGCAACGACTTTGCGCCCGCGCCCTCGATGATCGCGCGCGAGGTGTCGGCCCAGGTCGAGCAGACCAAGCGCCAGCTCGCCAACCAGGGCCTTCGCTTGAACGCAATCGGGACGACCGAGCAGCAGCTGGCCCAGCGCATCCGGCCGCAGGCGTCGTTCAACGTCAAGGCGTTCCTCCTGCTCGACGCCATCGGCAAGGCCGAGTCGATCGAGGTCTCCGACGAGGACTTCGAAAAGGAGCTGGAGGAGATGGCGGAGCAGAGTGGTCAGCAGCTGGCCCGAATGCGCGCCACGATGGACAAGAACGGACAGCTGATCCTGCTGCGGGCCCAGATGCGCGAGGAGAGGATCCTCGATCTTCTGATGGGCAAGGCGGAGATCACCGAGGCCGAGGACCCGCCCGAGGAGCACGATCATGATCACGACCACGATCATGACCACGACCACGACCACGACCACGGCGATGAAGCCACGGCCGAGGGCGACGCGGACGAATCCAAGGGCGACGCAGCCGAGTCCAAGGACGCGGCGGACGACGCTGCGGCCAAAGGCGACGCGGAATAGCGCACCGGGAACGGCGCCCACCGGGGGGTGATCGGACGCGCGAGCTTCCGCACTACCCCGCCCAACCGGGTGGGCCCGGTCCCCGCCCAACCGGGCGGCTCTGCTCCGGGGTCGCGCCGATGAACGCGGTTTCTGGCCGTTTCGCGGACGAAATCGTCCAGAGCGCGCCGTCGCGGGCCACTTGCATCGCCAGGCCGGCGCGTACACCATAGCCATGCGACTGGGGCCATTGTCGCGGGGCACGCGAGCGGTCGGGAGATACCCGGCGCAACGCGCTCGCTCCCGATTGGATGGTCCATTCCGATGAGCCCTTCACCCACGGACCTACACCCCCGATGAGCCACGGCGACTCCTTCGACCCTTCCTTCCCGGCCGGTTCCATGCCTCCGATGGGCAATATTCCTTTCGTCATCGAGCAGACCCATCGTGGGGAGCGCTCGTGGGACATCTACAGCCGGCTGCTGAAGGATCGGATCGTGTTCCTGGGCACGCCGATCAACGACCAGGTCGCCAACATCATCATCGCGCAGCTGCTGTACCTGGAGTCGGACGACGCGGAGAAGGACATTCGGCTCTACATCAATTCGCCCGGTGGCGTGGTGACCGCGGGCCTGGCGATCTACGACACCATGCAGCACGTGCGGCCGCCGGTCGCGACCTACTGCATCGGGCAGGCGGCATCGATGGGGGCGGTCATCCTCGCGGCTGGCGCGGAGGGCAAGCGAACCGCGCTGCCCAACGCTCGCATCATGATTCACCAGCCTCACGGCGGTGCGCAGGGTCAGGCGACGGACATCGAGATTCAGGCGCAAGAGGTGCTACGTCTTCGTGCCAGCCTGAACGAAATCCTCGCTCACCATTGCGGCGTCGACGTCGAGCAAATCCTCAAGGATACCGACCGGGACAAATTCATGGACGCCGAGACGGCCAAAGGCTACGGTTTGGTAGACGAGGTTCTCGCCAGACCCTCGAAAACGGCCTCGAATGAGGGGTCTTGAGCAAAACCCCGACCACGCGAACGCATGAGCTCCTCCAAGCGCGATAACGGCCACGGCAACTTGAGCTGCTCCTTTTGTGGCAAGAGCCAAAAGGAGGTCAAGAAGCTCATCGCGGGTCCGTCGGTCTACATCTGCGACGAGTGCATCTCCCTTTGCAACGACATCCTCGCGGAGGAAGTCCAAAAGGAGGAGCGTTCTCAGGGGCAGGGCAAGGTGCCCAAGCCCAAGGAGATTCGGACCATCCTCGACGACTACGTCGTGGGTCAGAACCTCGCCAAGAAGATCATCGCTGTCGCGGTCTACAACCACTACAAGCGCATCACGGCGAAGAAGAAGCCCGACGAGGCCGAGCTCCAAAAGAGCAACATCTTGCTCATCGGCCCCACCGGCTCGGGCAAGACGCTGCTTGCCCAGACGCTCGCGCGGATCCTCGACGTTCCCTTCGCGATCGCTGATGCCACCAGCCTCACCGAGGCGGGCTACGTCGGCGAGGATGTCGAGAACATCATCGTCAGCCTGCTCCAGAACGCCGACCACGACGTCGAGCGAGCGCAGCGCGGCATCATCTACATCGACGAGATCGACAAGATTGCTCGCAAGGGCGACAACCCGTCGATCACCCGCGATGTCTCGGGTGAGGGCGTTCAGCAGGCCCTGCTCAAGATCCTCGAAGGCACGATCGCTTCGGTACCGCCCAAGGGGGGCCGCAAGCATCCGCAGCAGGATTTCCTTCAGGTCGACACGACCAACATCCTGTTCATCTGCGGTGGTGCGTTCGCGGGCATCGAAGACATCATCGACCATCGGATGAGCGCCCGGACCATGGGCTTTGGCGCCGACATCCAAAAGAAGAAGGAACTGCGGCAGTGGGAGCTGCTGCAGAGCGTCGAGAACGAAGACCTCATGAAGTTCGGGCTCATCCCCGAGTTCATCGGTCGACTTCCGGTCGTCGCTCCTTTGCAGGAGCTCGACGAAGGCGCGCTGGTCAAGATCCTCACCGAGCCCAAGAACGCCCTCGTCAAGCAGTACAAGCGACTGCTCGAGATGGACGGCGTGGAGCTCACCTTCACCGACGATGCTCTGGTCGCGGTGGCCAAGAAGGCCAAGGCTCAGCGCTCTGGCGCTCGTGGTCTGCGGTCCATCCTCGAGCGAGCGATGCTCGATGTCATGTACGACATCCCCAGCGTCGACAACATCGTGGAGGCGGTCGTCAACGAGGAGTGCATCGCCGACGACAAGTCGCCGGTCGTCGTCTATCGGAACGAGGAAAAGGAAGCGAGCTAGCCGCCAGCGGCAGCTCCGGGGTTCGGCCCCGACGAACACGACGCAGCGTTCCCAATCGGGCTCGCTGCGTCGCTGCATTGGGCGTAGGGGCGATTTCCCGCACCTGGTGAAAGTCACACGCGGGAGACGCGATGCGTCCCGACCGAGGGCCCAACCCGTGCAACCGGTTGCGCTCCGCCCCGTCTTGCGGGCGGGGAGACAGCCGTCATGGTCACGGACCGCAAGCAAAGGGTTGGAAATCGATTGGTCGTTGTAGGCCTGTTGGTCGCAGTGGCGGGTCCGGCAGGTTGTGTCCAGGACGACTTCGGCCGAATGTCGGGTGACGCGCCGACCCTGGGTTCGACCTCCGAGGGACCGTTGCTGCCCGTGACGGGGATCGACGTCTACGACTCGAGCGGTGCTGCCCCGGACGACTCGACCGACGGCGCCGACGGCTCCACTGCTGCCGATCCGACGGGCGATGACGCCAGTACCTCGGGTCCCGGCGACGCTTCGGGAAGTACAGGCGAGATGGTCGACGGCAGCACGGGGGAGATGGCCCTCGGCATCGACCAGCTGGTCCCCGGCGACCTCGTGGTCACCGAGGTCATGTGGAACCCCAGCTGCTCGCAAGATCTGTGTGAGTGGTTCGAGATCCTCAACGCCACCGACGAGACGGTCAACCTGCTCGACCTCTATGTCCAGGACACCGATCAAAACGCGGGCAACCAGGGGCGGATCACATCCGACGTGCTCGTGGGCCCCGGCGATGTTGTCGTGGTGACGCGCTCGCTGAACTTCTGGCCCTACGACTTCGAGGCGGGTGCGGTCTATGGTCCCAACCCGGGCCTGAACAATGGATCGCCCGACCGGGTGGTGCTGCGCAACGAGACCGAGGTCCTCGACCAGACGGGAATCTTTCCGCTCGAAGGTACCGAGGGGATCGCATGGTCGCTCTCGGGCGACGCGCTGGATGCCGACAGCAACGATCTGTCGGCGTTCTGGTGCTCGGCCACCGTCGAGCTCCCCACCACCTCGACGACCGAATTCGGGACGCCGGGGCAGATCAACGATCCCTGCTAGGAGCGTGTCTCCGTATTCGCGTGTATGCAGAAC
>JAHZJA010000441.1 GCA_022601155.1 Deltaproteobacteria bacterium
GGTCTTGCGCGCGCACCAACGCACGATGGTGTCCACCTCGGTCTCGGAGAACTGGCCTGGGGCCTGCTCGGCGAGCACCTCGCGGATCCGCGAGCCCGAGGTGTTGAGCTCGAGCCAGTCGGTCACTACATCGCGAAGCTGCTCTCGCGCGTTGCGAAGCAGGGTGGTCGCGGCGGCCCGGGTCCGGGGGGTGGAGCGTGGTCGAGGCATGTCCCTGGCCCAGCCACGCGAGCACGCGCTCGGCCCGGGGCAACGGTGCCAGCGCCGACAGTGAGTCCCACTGCTCCAGCACCTGGTCCCCGCCCGCCCGCTCGGCAAGCCGCTCGTGGAGCTGGTTGCGCACGTCCTCCACGTGACTGCGGACCATCTCCTCCACCATCCGCAAGATGCATGCGTGCTTCTTGAAGCGGCTGACCGCCTCTGGAGTGTCGGGCGCGTAGCGAACCTCGATCGGCAGCTTGATCCGCTTGATGAGCGGCGCCGACCAACGCCGATACGTCGTGACGGTGACGCCGTCGACCCCCAGCGAGGGCAGGACGTGGCGGATGTACTCCACCAAGCCCGTGTTGAAGACGACGATCATCATCTTCTTGGGGGCGAAGCGCTTGGGATCTTGGAAGGCCAGGTAGGCCACGCGGTGCAGCGCGACGGTGGTCTTGCCCGAACCGGCGCCACCTTGGATGAGCACGATGCCCGAGTCGGCACGGGTGATGAGATCGAACTGCTGCTTGTCGATGAGCGCAGTGATCTCTTGAAGGTGCTTGTCAGCACGGATCGGCGCGTCATCACCCATCACGCCGAGCTTGCGCTTGTCGTAGCGGATCGCGGTGCCGCTGCCCCCGTGCAGGGTGGGTTGGGCGGAGCCATGGGCCTCACGCCATCGACCCTCCCGATCGAGCGAGAAGGTGCCCTGCGGTGAGGCGACCCGGCGCAGCTGTCCGTTGCTCACGGCCAGGCTTCGTCGCACGAGGATCCGTCCTTCGATCGTGCGATCGTCGAACTCCTCTTCGTAGTCGTCCTCTTCTTCGTAGCGATAGTAGAGGCGGCTGACCGGGGCGTTGCGCCAGTCGACGATGCTCACCCCGTCGCCCCCGTCGAGCAGGGTATGCCGACCGATGAGCACTTCGCGCTCGGTGCGCTTACGGGCTTCTCGCAGCCGCAGGTGCCCAAAGTAGGGATTCTTCGGGTCGATGGGGATGCTGCGCCCCTTGCCTCGCTTGCGGGCGAGCGCTGCGACCTGATGCATCTGATCGATCAGCGAGGGAACGTCTTCCTCTTTCGCCTCGGCGATCGCATCGCGCAGCTCGATCATCTGCGCGTCGAGATTCTCGATCTTCTGGGGTTCCTCGGCCGCCTCGCGAGTCAGACGAGTCTGGACCTGGTCGAGGATGTGCAGTTCATCCCCGACGATGCGCTGGCCGTCGTCCGACAGCGCATCGACCTCGGATGCTCGAGCGTTGTCCTCGGTCTCCCCGGGGAAGGTCCCTCTGGGCATAAGTGCTACTGCATATCAAAAGCTCCCCAAAAGGGAAGGCCTACAACGCGCTGCAAGGGGTATTTTGGGCGCCTGGAGACGGTAGCGGGCTCGACGAGCTCGGCGGCTTCGCCGATGTGGAGCGGGCGTCCCAGAGCCGAACTACGGTCAAAAACGAGTGAGTCAACGCACCACCGGGCGTCCGCTCCAAGCATGGGCCACAGCGGCTGAGCATGCGCCAATGCAGGCAGGTCCTCGTGTCGTCGTCCCATTCCAATCATCGCCCCAACGAGCGTCGTCCTCGTCCCTTCGCACTGCCTTCGCTGGTGGCGGCGGGACTGGCGGCACTGGTGCTCGCCTGTAATCCATCGGAAACGAAGAGCACGACCCCCGGCGCCGCCCCGATCTCGGCGCCCAGCTTCGATGGCAACCGCTTGTTGGGCATCCTCGACGCGCTGGCCAGCGATGCACTCGGCGGTCGCTACACCCTGCACGATGACATCCGAGAGGCCGCCGCCGTCATCACCTCTCGCTACGAAACGGCCGGGGTCGTGCCCGGCACCGAGGACGGCTTCTTGCTCGAGTACGATCTCGTGGTCGGGATCGATCCCGAGCCCGGCACGACGCTGACGTTGGGCGACGACCAGGTTCCAGCGACGGCGTTGATTCCCCGCCCCGAAGGCGCAGTGGGAGACGCCGCGGGCCCGCTGGTCTTCGTCGGCTACGGCATCACACGCGTGGGCTTCGATGAGCTCGCGGAGGTCTACATCGACGGCGCTGTCGCCGTGATGCTCGCCAACGCCCCGCCCTCGACCGATGAGGCCGGAACCAAGCCCCGACGCCCGCCCCGACTGGCGCGAAGGCTCGACGGACTCGCGAAGGCCGGGGCCGTCGCCGTGGTCCTCGTCGACGATCCCTTGGCGGTCCGGCCCACGACCGGTCGCGAGCTCCCGCCGCTGCCCGACACGACCGAAGACCATCCTCTGCGTCGGCGCGTGGACATCCCGGTCGTGCAGGTCGACACGCCCACGGCCGACGCCCTCATCGGGGCCAAGGGCGTGCCGGCCTTGTCGGATCTGCAGGCCAAGCTCGACGAGGTGCAACAGCCGCAGTCTCGAGCCATCACGGGAGTACGGGCACGCGTCACGACGCAGTTCACCCCTCGCACGGTCCAGGCGCCCAACATCCTCGCCATCGTCCCGGGCACCGATCTCGCCGATGAGATCGTGCTGCTCGGCGCCCACTACGACCACATCGGAACCGATGCACCGGGCCACGGACACTGCGAGGCCACGCCGTCGATCGAGGGCAGCCCCGACGCCATCTGCAACGGCGCCGACGACAA